>CANQKE010000003.1 GCA_947624435.1 uncultured Ruminiclostridium sp. | reverse complement strand
TCGGCGAGCAGGTCGGCGAAATCCTCTACTGCCGCCGCAGGAGTGGGCTTTTCTTCAACAGGTTTTTCTTCCGGCTCTGCGAGCAGGTCGGCAAAATCCTCTGCCACCGCCGCAGGAGCGGGCTTTTCTTCAACCGGTTTTTCCGCAGGCTCGGCGAGCAGGTCGGCGAAATCCTCTACTGCCGCCGCAGGAGTGGGCTTTTCTTCAACAGGTTTTTCTTCCGGCTCGGCGAGCAGGTCGGCGAAATCCTCTACTGCCGCCGCAGGAGTGGGTTTTTCTTCAACAGGTTTTTCTTCCGGCTCAGCGAGCAAGTCGGCGAAATCCTCTACTGCCGCCGCAGGAGCGGGTTTCTCCTCTACAGGCTCCGGAACAGACTCAACAGCCGGTGCGGAGCTTTTCTTTTCCGTTGCCGCGTCGTTAAGCAGCGCGTCAAAATCAACGCCCGTCGACGCGGGTGCCGCCGATGTGGGTGCGGGTGCCGCCTCGCCTATATCTGCATTAAGGTCTATATCGTTTTCAAAATCCTCGTTCGCCGGCTGTTCGGGAAGCTCGATGTCCAGCTTGAAATCATACGGCTCTACCGTCATCGGCTGATAATTTTCTATCAGCGCCGAATCGAACGCGGCAAGTGCTGCCACAGATCCCTTTGCGGCGACAACGGCGTCGCTCTCGGCGAGCTTTTTCTCCTTAGCCTCGGTGACCGCCTGTTCTACATTAGCGGCCTGCTTTGCGTCCTCAACGGAGGCTTTTACTATATCGCCGACCTTTCCGGTTATATCCGCGCAAAGCGCCTCCATCACCGCGTCGATGTCAACTGCGGGAGCTATCTGCTCGGACTCCGCGTTTATCTCGGACGCGCGCTTGTCAAGCTCTTCGGTAAGCGTGGTCTTGTAATCGTCCGCCGCGCTGACAACGGTAGCCGCGTACAGCTTTGCGGCGTCTACTATCTCGGCCGCTTTCTTCTGTGCGTCCTCTATCACAGCATTAGCGTCGGCAGTAGTCTTGGCGCTTATCTCGTCAAGCTGCTCCTTGCGCACGGTGCCTATGTTTTCCCTCGCCTCATGAAGCTTTTGCTCCATAGCGGTCTTATATTCCTGCACGGAGGTCTTGTACTGCTCTACCTCTGCCTTATACTTCTCGATATCCTGCTTGTACTTTTCATTATCGGCGATATACTGCTCGGTACTTGTGCGGTACTGCTCCATCTCGGTCCTGTATTTTTCGCTTGCGGACTTATATGCGTCGAACTCGTCGGTGACGCGGCCGCATTCCGCCTTGTAAAGCTGAAGATCCTCGGAGCATTTTTTAAGCTCTATCCTGCATTTATCCAACTCTGCGGTATCGGTGACAGGATTGTTTTTGAGCGTCTCGTTCTCTTTTCTTAGATCCGCGTTATCCGCGCGCAGCGAAGCTATGTCCTTTTCAAGCTGAGCCGCCTTGCGCTCCGCCTCAAAGACCTGCTTGCGGTTTTCGGCTATCTGATTGTCGAGATCCGCCTTTTTAGCCTCGATATCGGCATAAAGGTCCTCCGGAGGCGCAGCCTCCTGCAGCTTCTGAATCTCCTGCTTAAGGTTCTCGTTCTCTTCCTTTAACGCTTTGGTGGTCTTGTTATGGTTTACTATGTAAGCCATTACCTCGCCTTTATCAAAGCCGAAAGGCACTGTTTTGAACTCGCCGTTTTCAGACGCTTGCTGTTTCTTCTGATCCGCCATCAGTAATACCCCCTACTGAAATAATAACGCACCCCGTACCGTGAACGCGACCGTCAAATATACATTCAAATACGCTCAAGGCGGGGGCCATCTGCGCTTGGTTATAATTTATTATAACAAATTTTTTTACCAAATTCAATAGTTTATTGACTATATTTTATAAATTTTATAAAAAATTTTTAATTGATTTGGGCTTTTCGGCGAAATATTTTCGGCAGACCGTCAAAAAAAGCGCATGATTTAAGCAGGAAAAAACATATTTATTAAAAAAATCCGGTTTTTAGGCTAAAACCTACTTGTATTTTCCCGCAAAACAGTGTATAATATATTAGAATAAACGTTCAATTTACATAAAGAAACGAAAGGACGATTTTATATGATCGACAAAACAATGCCGTTTTCGATAAAGGACGAACGCGAAAACGAAATGAAAGAGATACTCAGCACGGTATACGCGGCATTAAAGGAAAAGGGCTACAACCCGATAAATCAGTTGGTAGGCTATATCCTGTCAGAGGACCCGACCTACATAACCACCTTCAACAACGCCCGCAGCCTTATCCGCCACATCGACCGCGACGAGCTGCTGCAGGTGATGGTAAAGCATTATCTTGAATCCTGATCATTCTCATTTTTTGTAATTTATCACAACGAATAATAAACGCCCCTTTTCAGACACTAGTGAAAAGGGGTGATTTTTTTGTTAAGAAAGATAAAGCTGCATCCGCTGGCGGTGATATCCGCGCTCTGCCTGTGTGTAACAGCGTTCGCAGATGAAAAGATAGGATACGGTCAGGGAATTTTAACAGACGAAAGCAACCGTCCTACAGGCGCGATACAGGCGCAGGAGCAGTACGGAGAGCTCGGCGCAAGATTCATCGGAGAAAACGGGGACAAGCATATATATCTTACCTTTGACGAGGGATATGAAAACGGCTGCACTTCCGATATACTGGATATTCTCAAAGCCAAAGGCGTGTCGGCGGTATTTTATATAACTTATGATTACGCGAAAAGCAATCCTGAGCTTGTGCAAAGAATGGTAAGCGAGGGGCATACCGTGGGCAACCACACCTATTCCCACCCGAGCCTGCCGGACTGCACCGACAGCGAGTTTTTTGAAGAAGTGATAAGACTTGAGCAGTATGTGTACGACAATTTCGGAGTACGCACCCGCACATTACGGCCGCCTATGGGAGAATTTTCCCCGCGCACGCTGAAATTAGCAAAACAGCTAGGCTATGAAACGGTGTTCTGGTCGTTTGCCTACGCGGATTGGCGCACCGACGACCAGCCCTCTCCCGCCGACGCGTACAAGCGGATAACCTCGGCCACGCATGACGGCGCGATATACCTGCTTCACGCGGTCAGCAAGACAAACACCGCCATACTCGGCGACGTGATAGATTACTGGCGTGCAAGAGGTTATACCGTGACATCTCTGGGTTAGATACAAAAACAGCGCAGCCGTTTGACTGCGCTGTAGGTTTTTAATTCTGACTTATATGATGTACTCCGGCTTCGTCGATATGGACTTTGCCGCCCTCTCTTAAATAGAACCTGCGCACCATCTGTTTTAACTCCTGCGCCTGCGCGGAGGTAAGCGCGCTCGCCGAGGCGCTTTCCTGTGCGGTAGCGGCGTTGTTCTGCACCACGGCGGCTATCTGGTCTATGTTGGAAAGCACGTCCTCGATAGTAGCCGTCTGCTCGGCGGAAGACGCGGATATTCCCATCAGCAGGCTGTTGGCGTTATCGAATTTATCCATGACGTCCTGGATCGTTGATGCGGTGGAATCCGCAAGCGCGGTGCCGTTCGCCACCGCAGCGATAGACGCGCTGATAAGCTCGTTGGTGCTTTGCGCGGCCTCGGCCGATTTGCTCGCAAGGTTTCTCACCTCATCCGCGACTACCGCAAAGCCCTTGCCGGCTTCTCCCGCTCTTGCCGCTTCGACGGCGGCGTTGAGCGCGAGGATATTGGTCTGGAACGCTATAGTATCTATCGTGTTTATTATCTTTTCTATCTCGTTGGATTTTTCTTCTATCTGCTCCATAGCGGCAAGCAGATTTTTCATTTCCTCGTTGCCGCGCCTTAACTCCTCGGTGGTGCTGTCGGAGATAACGCTGGCGCTCTTTGCGTTTTCGGCGTTGCGGTGTACCCTGTCGGAAATATCATGTATCGACTCGGACAGCTCGCGTATTGCCGCCTCCTGCTCGGAAGTCCCCTCCGCTAACGCCTGAGCGCCGGAGGACACCTGTTCGGACGCGTCCGCTACCATAGTCCCGACCTTTCTTATATGAGAGAAGAACGAATTAAGGTCGCTCAGTATCGCTTCAAACGCCGCCTTTATCGGGGCAAATTCTCCCTTGTACTCATAATCCACGGTAAAGCTGATATTTCCGTAGGACATCTGGGTGAGCAGGTAGCTCAGTTCCTCCGCCATATGCTTTATATAAGCCTTAGAGGAAAGCAGCGCGTCGTTGAGCTCGCCCACGTCGTCGTTGCCGGTGTTAAGCTCCAGCTTTTCCGATAAATTGCCCTCGGAGAAATTATACAGCTCCTTGGTTATGCTCTGTATCGGCGCGGCGATAGCCTTGCGGGTGAATATCAGCAAAAACGCCGCGGCTAAAGCGCCCAGCAGCGATAATATCCCCGCCGCAAGGGGTATGGCGATACTGCCGCCGTTTTTCAGGGTGTTTAATATCCATAATACGCAAAGCACCAGACAGCCCAGAGCCGTGACGGCGCAAATTATACACATCACCGCATTTACAAATGAGCGGCTGTTAAGCTTTTTCTTTATCGCGTCAATAATCTTTTTCATAAGCGCGCCCCTATCGTGAGAAAATGGTAACGAATACGTCACTTACCGTGTGACGATATACAAATTCTGATATAATTTTATCATAATCAAACGATAAAGTCAATCGCTAATTAACGTTTTTTCTCTATTCGGTGTATTCCCGGTCTTAGGAAAACATATCCAGCAGTATCTCGCGCGCCTCCTGCTGTTTATCCTTGGGGATATACAGCAGCACCGAGCTTGCGCCGGTAGTGTTCATAACGTCTATAGTTACCACCGAAGTATTGCCGCTGTTTTCGTCCGCCTCCTCGTAAGAGGGATACAATTTTATAAGGGAGAACAGCTTTTCCATCTGTTCGGTACCGTCGGGAAATACCGTATCGGTATGATATAAGTCGCCTTCTTCATCTATATATGCGAAAACAACGTCTCCCTGATAAGCTTCCCCGCTATCCGCCAGCTTTTTAATGACGGAAAGGGTATTTTCATAGCTCTCTCTGATAACGACGTTTACCGAACCGTAAGAGTAGCCGGAGCTATCGGCGCTCGGTCTTAACTCTGCGCTGCCCTCGAAAATATAGTCGCCGGACAACGCGGACAGCTCGAAAAAGCCCACTATCGGCGTTTCATCGTCAAAATGCCGTTCAATATCGCTTTGCAGCGCCCCAAGCAGTTCGTTTACACATTCTTTATCATCTATCGACCTGCCCATTATGTCGAGCGACGGGACGAATATCCCCGCTACAGTGGCTCTGCGCTGCGCCGCGCTGTCCAGCATTATATCAAGGACGAATTTTGACCGCACAAATTGCCTGTAATCAAAGCGCACTCCTCTGATAACGCGGCGTCTGCCGTTTTCATAGCAGAACATCATATCGGCCGCGTCTTGCTTATCGGCGGAGAACATACCTCCGTTATAGATAGTTTCCAGCTCCTCCGGCGTATCAAAAACTATATCGAGATTGCCCTCCGAGTTCCAGTAATTGATAACGGCGCTGCTTAGTCCCTGCCTGTCGGGAAGCGGGACGTTATAGGGATTTAAGCCCATGCCGTTTGTAGACAGCAGCACTATAACGATCACAAGGCTGCCCAGCGCCGTTGCAAAATACTTTATCGCGCTTTTCAACAGCTTTTTGAATCCGCGGTAGTGTATTACGTCCAGTATCAAAAGCGGTAATATCGTAAACAATATCGAAGTGAACAGCACAGAGTAGTTTCGGCTGTCGGATATGAAATTCATAAATCCGAAGAAGAAAACCACGGCAAGCAGCAATATCGTTATCACATGATATACCGCGTTGTAGGCGAACTGCTCTCCCACCTTTTCGGCGCCCCGCTTAGTGGCGAGATAATACGAAGCTATCAACGCCGCTGCCAGTATCAATACAACGATGACGGCACAGACCGGCTCGGCGATAGTTGCGCGCAATGTGCCGATATCGGCTATAAACGTGCCTATCGGCGGCACGCACCTAAGCACTGTAAAAATATATTCCTCGGCGTTCTGACCGCCGGAGCGTTGGAGTATGCTCATGATAACCAGCAGCGCAAACAGCGGCATAAGCACCAGAAACAAAAACGAGAACAATACCGAACCGGAAAAGTTGCCGCAGCATACCGTTATCAGCGTAGAGAATATATAAACTCCCAGATAGAAAACGATAAGCGCAATTACCATCGCCGCAAGATACGACGAGGCTCTGTCCGGATCGAATTGAGCTTCCCTCTGTAAAAATCCGTCATGCAATGCCGGAATGAACGCCAGCGAGCTTAACGCGCATATTACAAACGGCAGCAGTCCGGCGGTCAGTCCCGCTAAAAGATCCGCCCAGAACCTTTGCCCGACGGTAAGCGGCAAAGCGCCGTACAGATCCGCCATGTCCTTGCGGTTGTGATAGTTGAAGGTCATCGGCACGATAAGCACCGTTATGAAAAACAATATCGCAAAGGATACAACGGCTATCACAAGACCGAACTGGAACATCTGCCACGCGAACGGGTCCGTGTCGTAATATACGCCGTCGTTCGTATTAACAGGCACGCCCTTGATCGGCACCATCGTACCGAAAAACACCGGCAGAGAAAGCAGGCTGAATATTATGCTCAATATAAAAGGGATCTTAAGCAGCTTGAATCTGTAAAAATAATATGACAGGAAAAAGCTGTTTTTTGTGTTGTCGGCTGAAATTGCTGTCGTCATGTTATCCCTCCTCACTGCCGGTATAAGTGAAAGTGTCCTCATATGTGTGTGCATCGTTCGCAGCCTTCTCTTTCAAAAGCCGTATCACCGTTTCCTCGTATTCCGGCTTTACCGCAAGCGGCGGCGCACTACCGCTCTGACCTAAAGAATATATTCCTACACGAGTATTAGTTATGTCCGGATCCGGCGTAACGTACAGATACTTGAATATCTCCCGTGCAAGCTCATCTTCCCGCTCATTATCCTCGTAAAGGGTGTATGAAGCATCATCCGTCGCAATATTCATCACCTCATAGCCGCCAAACGGGTCGACAGGGTGAGCGTCGGTGCCGAGCGTGTCTATTACCTTAAGTGTTTCGGTATATTTATCGGTGATAAGCACATTGCCGCTGAATCTGAAATAATGCTTCATAGCGTCATGATCCGGGCGTATATCAAGCGGGATATATCCTATATAATCGCCGCCGTCATCAGCGGTTTTTGTATCCTTTACCAACGCTTCGCGCAGCGCCTTTTGGTCGCCGCTGCGGTAGATACGGGCATACGGCAGCTCCTTTGACAAAGCGCAGACGTTTTCGTTTGAGATCTCCATGAGGTTTGGATCCTGGCTAAGTACCGCGCTAATGCCTCCCAAGTCCTCAAAAAGCTCGTTTGCCTCAGCGTCGCCGTCTTGCTTCAGAGGATAAGAACGTTCTACATATTCGCCATTGTTCAGCACATAGTTAAATTCGATACGTGATATGCCGCTGTCGGCGTCAAGCTCCGCCGCGGGAGGTATCACCCTGCTGTGACACTCGGTTATCCGCTGTATCTCCTCATCGACAGCGGTAAGCATTTCAAACGAATTATCGCCGTAATAGGAAACGGTGGCATATTCCACATCGGCGACGGCAGGCACATAATACGCCACGCCGAACCCTCCGCACAAGGCCAGCAGGAAATACAGCCCTACCGAGCCCGCAGCGGCGGCGATATATTTTATCAAACTGCGCCACAGCACCGCAAACGAGCGGTAATGTGCCAGCTCCAGAAACATCAGCGGTATCAGCGTCGCCACTAATGCAAGCGCTGTTATAGCGCCGTTGTATTGCGTCATATGGTTTTCAAAAAACATCAGCAGCAACAGCTCAAACACCGTTATCAGCAGCATTACGGTTATCACATGATATACCGCGTTATATGCAAACTGCTTCCCGGTGCGTTCCGCCGGACGGCGCTTTGCAAGAAAATACGTCCCCAGCATAAACAGCAGTATCAGCAATGCCGCTATCCCAAGCTCCGCCGCGCCGACGTATTGCAGGCAGAAAAAGCTGATCGCGGTCCCTATGGGAGGCATGGCTCTAAGCGCCGTCAGCATCATCTGACCGATATCCACGCCCTGACAGCGGGAATATATTATCACCGCGGACAAAGCCGTCAGCGCGGCCAACGCTCCCATAAGCAGCAGCGAAAACAATATCGAGCTTGCAAATTTTCCGCAGCAGACCGTCATGAACGCCGAAAAAACATATACCGCGGAAAAGCATATCAGTCCGAGAAAATACACCCCGATCGGATTGTCCAGTATGTTGGCGTCCCTCATCAATATCACCGCCGGCGATCCGCATATCGCAAACGGCACTATCCCTATAAGATAGCCGGACAGCCAGTCCGCCCAAAAGCGCTGAGATACGGTAAGCGGCAAAGCGCCGTACATATCCACGGTATCGCGCTTATTATAATAGGAAAAGTTCACCGCCGGCGTGATAAGAAACAACGCGAACAGTATCACAAAGGACACCAGACACATTACCGCGCCGAAGAATGACAGCTGATAAAGAAAATCCAAGGTGCTGAAAACCCTGTCGCTTTTTTTCATCAGCCAGAAGATGAACGCGGGAGCCGGCATCGCCAATATGCAGAATATGATAGAGAAGATCAGATGTATCTTAAGAGAGCTCAACTTATAAAGAAAATATTTTCCGAAATAGCCTTTATCGGTCGATACCGTCAAAGTCATAGCCGCGTACCTCCATTTCGTAAATAAATATCTCCTCAAGGCTAAGCGGCATAACGTCGCAGAAAAACGCGCCGTTGCGGCTTATCTGCGCCGCAGCCTGCTCACTGTCGCCTCTTACGATAAGATTTACCACGCTGCCGGTCTGCTGTACATGCAGTATATCAAGCTCCGGAAAATCCGCCGGACTGAATTCGCCCTCAAAGGAGGTCTGTATCTTGCAAAGGTCGCCCTTTACGTCGTCCAGTTCGCGGTTGAATACCAGCGTGCCCTTGTGCATAAGTGCCGCCGTATCGCAAAATTCTTCTATTTCTTTAAGATTGTGGGAGGATATGACCACGGTAGTGCCGTTTTCCACCATAGCGTCTATCATCATGCGCTTTACGATAACGCGCATGGTCGGGTCCAGCCCGTCGAACGCCTCGTCGAACAGCAGATAATCGCAGCCGCTGGACAACGCGCACATTACCGCCGCCTGACGGCGCATACCCTTTGAAAACGTCGCCAGCTTTTTATCGACCGGCAGCTTGAGCACCTCTAAAAGCTTTTTGAATTTTTCCTCGCTGTATTTAGGGTAAAAGGTTTTGACCAGAGTTTTCATGTTGTTTATAGTCATGTTGTTGAATTGCGAGGTCTCGTCGTTTACAAAATAGATATTCTGCTTTAGCTGTACGTTGTTATAAACCACCCTGTCGTCGATAGTTATACGACCTCTGTCCTGGCGGTAGATCCCCGCTATCAGCCGCAGCAGGGTGGATTTTCCCGCGCCGTTTGAGCCGAGTAAGCCCATCGCCGAGCCGTCCTTTATATCAAGAGAAAAGTTATCCAGTGCGGTAAATCCGTCAAAAGTTTTGCTTACATTTTCGATCTGTATCATTTTTTGTATCGCTTCCTTCCTGTCAGTAGAAAATATTACTTATCCTTGCAGGTACTTCGGACGATCTGCGTCAGCTCGTCGGCGTTAAGTCCGCGCTTTACCGCGTCGTTCACCGCTTCGGTAAAATTCTTCGCCGCAAGCGCTTTGCAGCTTTCGATGTAATTTTCCCTCGGTGAAACATAGCTCCCCTTAGACGGTATGGAATAGATAAGCCCGCGCTGCTCTAACAGCTGATAGGTCTTCTGAACCGTATTGGGGTTAAGCGCAAATTGCTTTGCCACCTCTCTGACCGTCGGCAGCCGCTCGTCCGTTTCCATCTCGCCGCTGACGATAAGCTCGGTTATCCTTGCCTCCAGCTGCTCATAGATCGGTATGCCGCCCCTGATCCTCATTGAAAACAAGCTCTCACTCCCTTTCTGTAAAAAACAACTGTATTATTTAGATTAATACAATTATAGCACCGCCTTTTTATTTTGTCAATAGAAAAAGCAAAAAAATTATCGCCCCGTATTTCAGGGGCGATACAATGAAATTTTGGTAAAAGACAATGAATGATGATCATCAGGTATCCAGTTTAAGCTCCGCAAGCTCGACGGTGATCGTCTTTTCGCTTATATTGCCGATATTGCTTGCTCTTAATACTTTAAGCTCTACCGTGTCGCCGATGTTGTGGTTGGAGGCTTCGGTCTGGATTACTTCCATAGAGGTGACCTCTATACCGTTTATCTCGACTATCACGTCGCCGACTCTAAGCCCGCTCTTCGCGACCGGCATGCTCTCATCTATATAGGTGACGCGCAGGCCGTTGGACGGATAGCCGTACATATACGCGGCATAGTCGCCCATCATCTCGCCGTTTATTCCAAGACCCGGACGGTTGGAAACATAGCCGAGCGACATAAGGTCCTCTATTATCGGCTTAGCCTCGTTTATAGTTATCGCAAAGCCGATATTCTCGACTGTGGAACCGTCTACGGCGTAAGCTATCTTATAATCTATTATGCCTATAACGTTACCGTACATATCGAACAGTCCGCCGCCGCTGTTGCCGCCGTTTACCGCCGCGTCTATCTGTATGGATTTGCAGCTGTATGCGCTGCCGGTAGCGGAACCGCGCTGAAGTCCGGAAACGATGCCCTTAGTAAGCGTACTTGCAAGAGAATTATTTACGGGATTTCCTATAACGCAGACATCCTGTCCTACTCTTACCGCGTCGGAATTGCCGAGCTTAGCGTAATCGAACGGCTCGTCACGGGTTATTTTTATCACCGCAAGGTCGCTCGCGGAATCCGCGCCTATTACCTCGGCCTCGTATTCGTGAGAGGAATCGGAATCGTAAGAATCAAATATCACCGCCGTCATCTTAGCCGCGCCGCTTACTACATGCGCGTTAGTGATGATATATCCGTCGGAGGTGAATACCACGCCGCTTGCAAGGGCGCTCTTTACCGGCTCGTCATAGCCCTGAACGTTAGTGTATTTATATACCACCGCGACGGTAGTCCTTACCTTAGCGTAAAGCTCGGAAGCGGAAAGCAGCTGTTCGTTGCTGGTATCGCCTATCTTATCCTGATCCAGCGGCTGCGCGGTCGCGGGAGAGCTTTCCAGCTGCGGCACGCTGTTGGTGGTGTTTATGCTTTCGGGCGTTGAAGATTCCGTTACCGACGAATTAGGCAGCTCAAAGCGTCCTGTGCCTACCCCGTTCGCAAGCAGCGAACCGGCAAAGCCTCCGCCGAGACCTACCACCAGCGCGGCGGCGATAACTCCCGCCACAAGTCCGGTGCGCCTTTTTCCTTTATCCTTTTTTTCCTTTACTTTCTTTTCCTTTATCTTTTTGACAGGCTCGTCATACGGAGCGCTGCGCCAGCTGTTGTATCCGGTCTGAGGTTCGGTATAATAATATCCGGACTGATACGTTCCGCTTGTCGGCTGAGCCTGCTGAGCCGGCTGCTCTGTCTGAGCCTGCTGTGCCGGCTGCTCTGTCTGAGCCTGCTGTATCGGCTGTTCGGTCTGAGCCTGCTGCGGCTCGTTTATGTTTTCGTTGTTCTGATATTCCGTAAATTCATTTTCTGACATATTCTATCGTCCTTTCTTACAAATACAGGGAATAAGCTTTCCGGTCTTTCACCGGTTTACGATTACAGTATAACCGTCTATTGTGAAAATATCGTGACGCGTTGTTGTTTTTTGAGAAAAAGAATTTTTACATCCGCGCCGCCGATCTGCCCGCCGTATAAGCGGTGGAAAAAGCTATCTGCAAATTATACCCGCCGGTGTACGCCGCGCAGTCTATTATCTCCCCCGCAAAATACAACCCCTTTATCAGCTTTGACTCCATAGTGGAGGGGTTTATCTCCCTGACCGATACGCCGCCGTCGGTTATCACCGCTTCCTCTATCGGACGCAGCGTTTTCACCGTAAGCGAAAAATTCTTTAACGCCGTGAGCAGTGCGCGGCGCATATCCTTTGTGATGGAATTTACCTTTTCTTTGCCGTCAAGCCCCGCACATATAAGCACCTGCGGTATCATCGCCTGCGGCAGCAGCTTTTTAAGCACGTTTGAAAGCTGACGGTTCGGCTCTTCCGAAAAATCCCGTAATATCCTGTTATCCAGCGTCTTTTCGTCCAAAGCGGGCTTTAAGTCTATCGAAAATTTACAGCCGTCCTCTCTTATAAAAGCGGAGGCGGACAGTACCAGCGGCCCGCTCACCCCGAAATGGGTGAACAGCAGCTCCCCCTGTTCCGAGAAAAGAGTTTTTCCTTTCGGCGAAAATAACGTAAGCCTTACGTTTTTAAGCGTCAGTCCGGAAAGCGGCGAGCAGTCCTCTATAGTCTCCACCGGAACAAGCATAGCTTTCGGCGTTATTATAGTATGCCCGAGCTTTGCCGCCATTTTGTAGCCGTCCCCGTCCGAGCCGGTAGCGGGATAGGACATTCCTCCGGTGGCGAGTATAACGCTCTTTGCACCGTAGCTTTCTCCCCCGCCGAATACCGATACCGCCGCATTGTCTTTAACTTCTATCCTTTCGACGCGGCATTGTATCAGCTTTACCCCAAGCCTGTCAAGCTCGGCTTTAAGCGCATATACTATATCCGCCGCTTTGTCCGATACCGGAAATACGCGGTTGCCGCGCTCGGTCTTAAGCGGCACGCCAAGCCTTTTTTCAAAAAATTCCATCGTATCGTATGCCGAAAATCCCGCCAGCGCGCCGTACAGAAATCGGCTGTTAGTAGGGATATTGCGCAGTATATTCTCGTTATCGCTGTTGTTGGTGAGGTTGCACCTGCCCTTGCCGGTTATGCCGAGCTTTCTGCCGGGACGTCCGCGCTCAAGACATATCACCTGTGCGCCGTTATCCGCCGCGGTGATAGCGGACATCATGCCCGCCGCTCCTGCTCCGATAACTATAACGTCCGCTCTCATAGGTCCTTTTTATAGACTTCATGCTCTTCCCAAAGCTTTTCCAGCTTGGCAAAGCTCTGCTCTATATTTTCCTTTTTCTTAGCTCCGAGCGCTACTATCATCGCATTGAGCAAGCTCAGCGGAGCAACCAGAGAATCGGCAAAGCTTGCCATATCGCTGCGCGCTATCAACAATTGATCCGCATACTGCGCCAGCGGCGAAGAAGCGCTGTCGGTTATCGCCACTATATTAGCGCCGCATTCCTTTGCGTAAGCGGTAGCGCTTATCGTACTCTGAGAATAGCGCGGAAAAGACAGCGCGATAAACACGTCGTCGGACGTCATGTTGATTATCTGCTGATAAATACCGCTGGTGTTTATCGCCTGCACGAAATGTATGTTATCGAATATCAGCTGAAAATTGTAATCCAGAAATCTCGCGAGGATATTCGCGCTCATAACGCCGAGTATGTATATTCTCCTCGCGCCGCATATCTTCTCGATTGCCTCGTCGAATTTGGCGGTATCCACCTCGTCCATCGTCCGCTTTATACGGTCGATATCCTGCGAGAGGATATTTTTCAGCACGCTGCCGCTGCCTATGCGGTCGTTGGTGATATTTATGCGCTGCACCGCGGTAAGCCGGTTTTTTATCAGAGCCTGAAGGTCCTTTTGCAATTCGGGATAACCCTCATATCCGAGCTCGTTGGCAAACCTCACCACGGTGGATTCGCTCACGTTTACCGCGTTGCCGAGCTTAAGCGCGGTCATGTACGCCGCCTTTTCATAGCTGTTAAGTATATAGTCCGCTATCAGCTTTTGGCTTTTGGAAAAGCCGCTCATTCCGTCCTCAATGCGCTGCAACAGATCTTCCTGCATTATTTTGACCCCCAAAATTTTTTTACGGCTATTATTTTACTACATTTCCGAGAATTTTGCAATATATTTTTGAAAACTTTCAAAAATTAATTTCCGTCATCAGTTTCGCCATCGCCTCGGCAACACCTGTATTACCGCCGCCCGATACCCCTGACGCCGCGGCGTTGAGCCCCACGGCGTAACGCTCCATAGATATGTTACCTAAAGTACATTCCGACACTGCGGTGAATTTTACTCCCCTTGCCGCCGCCATTTTTATGTACGGCAGAATATACGACGGTATCCCGCCGCTGCCGTAGCATTCCAATACTATGCCTTTATATCCCTTATCGGCAAGGAACGTTATTATCTCCCCGTCAAATCCGGGACAAAGCTTTAATACAGTTACCTTTTCGCAGGACATCGGGTGAAAATGATATTCCCCGCCGCGAGGCTCTTTATAAAATACCGCCCTGCCGTCCTTTATAGAGCCTAATTCTCCCCTGCGGGAGCGAAACGCGTCAAACCCCTCACAGTCGGCTTTGTAGATATCGTTCCCGTAAAAAATTTTCCCGTCGAATACCACCGTCACAGCCCTTACCCCGCTGAGTGCGACCGCCAAAGCGTCCTTAAAATTTTTCGGCGCGTCGGAGCCGTTCGCAAAAAACGGCAGCTGCGAGCCTGTCAGCACTACCGGCACCGGCGGAGCCTCCAGCATGGCGGAAAGTACAGCCGCGGTATATCCCATGGTGTCCGTGCCGTGAGTGATGATCATACCGTCAAGATCCGAAAACGCCCTGTCCGCCTCTTTGGCAAGCAAAGCCTGATCGGAGGGGGTAATATCGCTGCTGTCCTTGTTCATTATTACCCGCACGCTGACGTTATTATCGATATCGCAAAACTTCAGCATACGCTTTGCCTGTTCCTCCGAGCTTTTAGGAGCAAGCCCCTTTTCCTCAGGCGGGCAGGAAAACGTACCGCCCGTAAGCAGCCAAAGCAGTCTTTTCTCACTCATAGCTATTCCTCGCTTTCAAGATAAGTATACCATATTTTCGCAAACTAATCCATAAAAAATTTCAAAAAAACTCACAATACGCTTGAAAACGCCGGATATATGAGTTATACTCTAATAAAGAAAACCATATACGCAAAAAAGGAGAGAATATTTATGGAAAAAATAACAGGCATGCTCCCGCCGATGGGGTGGAACTCCTGGAACACCTTTACCTGGGAGATAAGCGACCGGCTTATCTGCGAGAGCGCCGACGCCATGATAAGCGAGGGGCTTAAGGACGCGGGGTACGAATATATCGTAATAGACGACTGCTGGAGCGAAAAGCAGCGCGATAAAGACGGCAGGCTTTCCCCCGACCCGCACAAATTCCCGAACGGTATAAAACCCGTCGCCGACTATGTTCATTCAAAGGGGCTGAAGCTGGGCATATACTCCTGTGCCGGCACACACACCTGCGCGGGTCATCCCGGCAGCTTTGAGCATGAATTTACCGACGCGGACACTTTCGCCGAGTGGGGGATAGATTACTTAAAATACGACTACTGCTACAAGCCGGACAGCATCCCCGGAGAGGTACTGTATAAGCGTATGTCGGCGGCTTTGCGCAGCAGCGGACGTGAGATACTGTTTTCCGCCTGCAACTGGGGCAGCGATAACGTACACAAATGGATAAGAGGGTCGGGCGCGCATTTGTTCCGCTCCACCGGAGATATTCAGGACAGCTGGGAATCTATAAAGCGGCTGGCGCTTTCCCAGACGGACAAGCAGTGCTACGGCGCGCCGTTTTGCCATAATGATATAGATATGTTGGTGGTGGGAATGCACGGCGGCAGCAACAACCAGTATATCAACGCCGCCACCGACGACCAGTTCGCCAATCGCGAGGGCAAAGGAATAGGCGGCTGCACCGATATTGAATACCGCACTCACTTCGCTCTGTGGGCTATGATGAATTCCCCGCTTATGATAGGCTGTGATATACGGAATATGTCCCCCGCCGCAAAGGAGATACTTACAAACAAAGACGTTATCGCGCTGAATCAGGATATAGAGTGCCGCGGTCCCTACCGTATAAGCCAGTGGAACAATCCCGAAAACCTGTTCGCATTGGTAAAGCCGCTGCATGACGGCTCGTTCGGGATAGGTTTATTCAATTTCGGCGACAGGACAAGCGAGATGTCCTTGCAGTTCTGGGATATAGGAATATCCTCCGCCGCAGGGCGCGGACTTAAAATGTACGACTGCTATAAGCATGAGGATATAGGCACTTACGTCGAACGGTTCTCAGCGCAGATACCGCCGCATGACAGCATGGTACTGCGCGCCGAGGTGGCAAGGCTGTGAGCGCTTACGATAACTGCTTTAAGTGCGGCACGCCGCTCGGCTCGGACGATATAGCGATAAATCAAAAGCTGATAAGCCGCAATGTAAGAGAATTTATGTGCATAGACTGCCTTGCCGCTTACTTTAATACCACCCGAAAAGCGATAGAGGAACGTATAGATCACTACCGCAAGAGCGGAGAATGTACGCTGTTCAGATAAAAATATCAAGATCAAATACCCAAAAACGGAAGTATCGACTGCTTCCGTTTTTATTTGTAAAAATTTTTCAAAAAATTAAAATTTACCTGTAACGCAAGGGAGAAAAAACAGTCTTATATTATAAATAGGGATATTAGGGGGTAACGATATGAAATATGTTTTACACAACCTCCGCTCGCTTATCAAGAACGAAAAATTCATATTCGCCGTGATGATAGTCTGCGTTATTGCGTCCGCGTGGATAATGGCGTTTTCATACGGATTGTATCAGAATTACAACGTACAGCTGCAGGAATTTTCGGCGGATAATACGGATATAGACGCCACGGTAAACGAGGGAGAGACCCTGACCGCGGGAGACTTTAAGCGGTATCTTAACGCGATAGACGACGAAGTCAAAAACGAAATGTATATCTATTGCAAATCGCCTTTCCCGGAATTTGTCTATACCGGACCCGACGAAAACGGAAACGTGGTAGAAATTATAGGCGGAGAGGCGTCCGTGCCGTCGATAGTCTTTCGCTTTCGCATTATCGACGGGGTATATCATATTTTTGAGCAGACCAAAGAAGCTTTCGAGCAGCAAGGCTCGATCTTGTCGGGCAGATATATTTCCGAAGAGGAAGAAGCCGAGGGCGCTTTAGTCGCAATGGTCGCGGGGCATAAAGACCCCGTCACCGGGACTATCAAACGCAACGACGAAACCAAAGCTTTAACCAACGACGACGGCACGATAAATATTTTCGGTAAAAAATATACCGTTATAGCGGAATATCAGGCGGGTATGCCTACTCCGCTGATACCTTTTCTTTCGGTGCCGGACGAGCACGAGGTCAGCGGGGTCAGCCTGTGCTTTTATAAAAATGTTACCCGTTCGCAGTATGACGAGATAACAAACACGGCGAACGAAATTATCCCCGGCGTGCTTTCTTTTGCCGATATGGACATCCCCGACCCCGAAACGGCTTATATGTACCGCAATATTATGCTTATAGCGGCGCTTATCGCGGTGATAACGATAGTAAACTTCGCGGTGCTGTTCCGCTATATCACGGCAAAGCGGCGCAGGCAAAACGCAATATTCCGCCTTTGCGGCTGCACCGTCGGTAAGATAATGAGAGCGTCGCTCGCCGAGTGCTGTATGATATGCATACCGACCTTTATAATAGGTATCGCGGCGTTTATACCGGTCATGGAGCTTGTATTATCGAATATCTTCCCGTATATGAAAGGCGCGTACAGCCCCGTGATATACCTCGCTTTCGTGCTGATATACACTGTGCTTATGCTCATAATTATGAGCGTCGTATTATTTGTACAGCTTAGAAAAATGCCTGTAGAAACGCTGAAAAGGGGTGGTAACTGATGCTGCTTAAGACCGCTTTAAGAGGGATGAAGAAGAATTTCGGAATGAATTTGCTCACCCTGCTGCAAATGTTGGTCACATTGACCGTCACCGCGGTAATGATCTCGTCGGTGGTACTGAGATTTAGGACGTATCTGCCGTTTGCCGACTATTTCGGAGGTAATGCCGTATTCGCTTACTTTGATGCGGGGCGCGGCGCGTATGACGGCGATTGGACGCAGTTTGAGAGCCTTATACAAAGCCCCGAAAAGCTGCTTAGCTACACTAAAGGCGACAGCATACTTACCGTACACAGATTTCCGCTCGGCTACAAAGATGATTATATCGATAAAAGCTACAGCTATGACGACGGCATAATAGAGCGCTATCAGCCGTTGCTCAAAGAGGGGCGCTGGCTCTCGACCGACCCCGAGCAGTTGGAGGCTGTGGTATCCGATAACCCTTACGGATGGAAAGTGGGGGACACCGTCGAATTTAACGCTACGTTGGCTGACGAAACGGTCATACCGGTCCCAGTTAAGATAGTGGGGATACTTACCGAGGGCGGCGACGTATTCGGCACACAAATGCGACGCGGGGCAGACGATCTTTACTACCGACAGGCGTTCAGCCCGTATTCCTACGAGATAGAGGGAGAACCGCTAATGCTGTTTTCGCGCTCGGCGGTGGATAAGTTCGTACCCGAATATTCCGACGTTCAGGTGATAGTGTCCTCGACGCTTATCGGCTATCCCGACGAGATAAGCGATGACGTTATAGAGGAGGACTGCAAAACGCTTGCAAAGATGGGCGGAAATATATGTCTGCCGACAAGCGATATGAACGAGGCTGATACTAATTATCTTTTCGAGCAGATATATCAGCTGCTGCCGATAGTAATAGTGCTTATGGTGCTTACCATAGTCAGCAGTATAAGCTGCTCGGCATTGACGACCCGCCGCAGCCTAAAGGATTACGCTAAGTTTTATCTGCTCGGGCTTAAGTGGCGGCAGTGCGCGCTGATAAATCTCTTTCAATCGCTGACGATAGCGGTCGTGTCGCTTGCGCTGAGTTTATGCGCTATGGCGGCGATAAAGCTGACTCCTTTATCAGAGAGCTTTATGGTGATCTTAGAGCCGCCCGTGCTGCTGTCGCTCGCCGTGCCGCTTTTGCTGTATCTGTTGTTTTCGATGATAATGCCGACAGTAATGCTGTCGAGGACTACGCCTAAAGAAATTTTGCAGGAGGAATGAATATGTTAGAGCTTACAAATATCAGCAAGGTATACAATCCGAAAAAGCCCAACGAGTTTTGCGCGCTTAAGGACGTGTCGTTTGAAACGGCGGACGGGGAGCTTATTGCGATAATAGGCAAGTCGGGCGCGGGCAAGTCGACGCTGCTGCATATCCTCGCCTGCATAGACAATTGTACCGACGGCGAGTACAGAATAGACGATACGCTCGTAAAGGAGCTTTCCGAGAAGGGCAGTGCTCGCATACGCAACGAGAAAATAGGAATGGTAATGCAGGATTTTGCACTCGTGGAGGATTTTACGGTACTGGAAAACGTCCTGCTGCCGCTCGAATTTGAAAAGCACAAAAAGCCGAAGAGCGAGCGCGTGAAAAAGGCTATGGAGGCACTGCGCTCTGTGGATATGGACAGTATGGCAAACAAGCCCGTCAATAAGCTGTCCGGCGGGCAAAAGCAGCGCGTCGCTATCGCGAGGGCGGTAGCAAACGATCCGTCTGTGATACTCGCCGACGAGCCGACAGGCGCGCTCGACAGCGAGAACGCCGAGAGCATAATGCGGCTTTTTGAAAAGCTGAACGCCGACGGCAAAACTGTTATCATAGTCACCCACGACAACGATATCGCGGCAAGGTGTAAACGCGTTATCCGGCTTAAAGACGGCGTTTCGGTATAAATAAAAATGCCGCATCAGACCATGCAGTCCGATGCGGCTCTTTCCTTGTCTGCGCGTGTTTTTGGGCGCTTTCTCAATGCTTTTTAACGTGTTTCTAAATGCTTTTCGTTTATCTGCTGTGCAGCGCGGGTTTACATTCGGCGGATCTGCCTGCACTTAGCTGACGGTAGGTCATTATTATCACCGCTACGGAAAGCACGGCAGTAAGTATATCCGATACCGGCATTGAATAAAGCACTCCGTCCAGTCCGAAATATACCGGCAGCAACAATGCGAACCCTACGCCGAACAGTATCTCCCTCGCCATGGAAAGAAGTGTGGAGGCCGCGGCTTTTCCCATTGCCTGAAGAAAGATGAACGCCGCCTTATTCACACAGGCGAACACTATCATACAAAGATATACCCTGAACGCCTTTACCGCAAAATCCGTGTAATGCACGCTTTCGTTCGCCGCGCCGAAAATATTTATTATCTGCGTCGGGAAAAATTCCACTATTATAAACGCCGCCGCTCCTACCGCCGCTTCCGCTATAAGCAGCAGGGAAAACAATTTCTTCACGCGGTCGTTTCGCCCCGCGCCGGTATTGAACCCTACTATAGGTATGCAGCCCGCCGCCATTCCTACCACGACGGAAATAACTATCTGGAAAAACTTCATCACGATACCCACCGCCGCCATCGGTATCTGGGCAAATTCCTCCTCGCAAAATATCGGGTCCGCCGCGCCGTATTTTCTTATCATGTTATTTATCGCCGCCATAGCAGCGACTAAGGATATCTGAGATAAAAAGCTGCATATCCCGAGCGTCAGCGTCCGCTTTAATATCGAAAATTTAAGCACAAGATCGCTCTTTGTAAGCTTTATAGTTTTAGTATGCATAATATACCATACCGCAAGCGCGGCGGTGACTATCTGCCCGATGGCGGTAGCCAGCGCGGCTCCGGTCATTCCCCACTTTGCGGCGAAAATGAACACCGGATCAAGCACTATATTTACCGCCGCTCCGGCAAGGGTGGATATCATCGCAAATCTCGGACTGCCGTCCGCGCGTATCACCGGATTCATCGCCTGACCGAACATATAAAACGGTATCCCGACGCTTATCCAGAAAAAATATTCCTGCGAATAATCAAAGGTCGCCATGTTTACCGTACCGCCGAAAAGCTCGATAAGCTGACGGTTGAAGATAAGGTAAACAGCGGTAAGCACCACCGAAAATATCACCGTCACGGTAACGGCGTTACCCATGCTGCGGCCGGCGTCCGAATGTCGGTTTTGTCCCATGCAGATGCTGACGAACGCGCAGCAGCCGTCGCCTATCATCACGGCTATCGCCAGCGCTATCACTGTCAGCGGGAAAACCACGGTGTTCGCGGCGTTGCCGTATGAGCCGAGATAATCCGCGTTTGCGATAAATATCTGATCCACTATGTTGTAAAGCGCGCCCACCAGCAGCGATATCACGCAGGGCAGCGCGTACTTCGCCATAAGTCCGCCTATCTTTTGAGTACCTAAATAAGCGTTATTTGTCTGTTCCATAAAAACCTCCATTATTAATGTAAAATAAAAAAGCGTAGATCCGTAGCCGGACTTACGCTTTTAGCTGCTCACTGTTATTATTGTAGCATATTTTTTATAAAAACTCAAAGGTGATTTTCAACAAATCAAGGCGGGAAAAAGCGCGCCTTTGTAAGATTTTCGCACAAGCAAAATCATTTTTCTATAACTACATTATATTTTCTCAACCACGCCTCCAATTGTATAATGTAGGCGAATACCTGCGGCGCGGTCATAAGTTGACCATACCAGTTATTTTTGAACACGGACGGGTCTTCGCATAGCTCTATCAGCCGATTTTTATCAAGAATATCGGTGATGCGGCAGTCCTTATCCTCTATTATCGCGCGGGTGCGGGTTATCACCTCTTTAAGATAATTCGGGTTATGCGTTTTGGGATAGGGGGATTTTTTGCGCCAAAGCACGTCGTCGGGCAGCACGCCGGTCATTGCGCTGCGCACAAGTCCCTTTTCCCTGCCGCGCTCCGCCTTGAATTTCCACGGGATATTATAGACGTACCGCGCTATCCTGTGGTCGCAAAACGGAACTCTTACCTCAAGCCCCCACGCCATGCTCATCCTGTCCTTTCTGTCAAGCAATGTCTGCATGAACCAGTGGATATTGAGCATAAACATTTCGCGCATACGCCGTTCAAGCGGGGTGTCGGTATCAAGATATTCCGTGCGGCTCAGCGTTTCGTTGCAGCAGGTATTTATATATTCATACGGATCGATGTCGCACAGCACGCCCGGCTTTAGCAGTCCCACGCGGTCGGTAGTGGAACGCGCCCATGGGAATCCCTTTTGAAAGAGTATCTCCTCGTTGTGATACCACGGATAGCCGCCGAATATCTCATCTGCGCATTCCCCGCTTACCGCGACGGTGTAGCCTTTTTTTATCTCCCGACAGAAAAGATACAGCGAGCTGTCAACGTCCGCCATTCCCGGAAGATCGCGCGCTGCGGCGGCAGGACCTAATGCGTCGGTCAGCTCTTTGGTGTCGAGCTGTACGTCTGTATGCTCAGAACCGATGAAATCCGCCATCTTTACTATCCACGGCGCGTCCATATCCGGCTGAAAGCTGCTGGACTTAAAATTCTTGTCGTTATCGACGTAATCTATAGAATAGGTGGCAAGCGTTCTGCCCTGCCTTTTATATTCCGCGGCGGCGACCGCGCTTATCACGCTGCTGTCCAGTCCTCCCGAAAGGAAGGTGCAAAGCGGCACGTCGCTGACTAACTGCCGCTTGATAGCGTCGGTCAGCAAAAACGCAACGTTCTCCTCTGTTTCGCGCAAGGTCTGTTTATGCTCCATTGCGTGAAGCTGCCAGTAGCAGCGCTTTTTCAGTCCGTACTCGCTGAACATGCCGCATTCTGAAAGCTGAAATTCCTTTACCCCTTTGAACACGCCGAAGCCCGGCCGGCGCGCAGGCCCTAAAAGCATTATATCCGCCACGCCCTCGGCGTTTATCACCGGTTTTATCATGGGCGCTTTAAGTAATGCTTTAAGCTCCGACGCAAAAACTATCCCGCCCGGATATTCATAGTAAAACAGCGGCTTTACTCCCATTCGGTCGCGCGCAAGGAATAATGTACGCTCATGTTCGCTCCATATCGCAAAGGCATATATGCCGTTAAATCGGTCAAGGCACGCCTCTCCCCACGCTATATAAGAGGTGAGCAATACCTCCGTGTCGCTTTTCCCGTTAAAGCCGTAGCCTAAAGCGCAAAGCTCCGCGCGTATCTCCTCGGTGTTGTACAGCTCGCCGTTATAGACGATAACGTAACGCTCGTCCCCGCATGACGCATACATCGGCTGCGCGCCGTTCTCCGGGTCGATGACCGCAAGCCTGCGGTGCGCCAACGCGCAGCACTCGGAATAATAAAAGCCCTCGGAATCCGGACCGCGCGGGGCAAGCGTCTGCGCCATCGCCCGCATTACCCCCTCGCATTTCCCCACGCCGCCGTAATCTACCCAGCCTGCAATTCCGCACATATGTATATCTCCTTTCTGTTTTTACATATTATATGCTTTAGCTTAACAGGGGGTTAATGAAAAACAAAACCCGCCGATAGATCTACCGACGGGTGATGTTCAGTTAAGCCCGAAGCTTACCGACAGCGCGTTGTCCACCCTGCTCATCGAGCCGGTGTCAAGCTCGCCCATGCGCTCTTTCAACCGCTGTTTGTCTAATGTACGCACCTGCTCGAGCAGCACGATAGAATCCCTTGCTAATCCGCAGCTGTCGGCATTTATTGAAATATGAGTAGGCAATTTTGATTTGTCCTTCTGACTGGTTATCGCGGCGGCGATAACCGTGGGACTGTGACGATTGCCGACGTCGTTTTGTACTATAAGGACAGGCCGCAGCCCGCCCTGTTCGCTGCCTACTACCGGACTTAAGTCCGCGTAGTAAATTTCTCCTCTTTTGACAAGCATAATAATATCCTTTCCTTATACGCAGCTAACGCTTTGCTGCGGCTCAAATAATATCACTTATATTTTTAACTGTACCGCGCGGTTTATTCAATGTCAGGAAAAAATAACCGCGCAGAGTTTGATATCATTGTTATATTGTATTATCCGGCTCGGATTTTGTTGAATGAAGTCGTTGTTATATTGACTTATTGTCCGGCTTGTGATAAAATTATATTTGTAACCATCCGGAATTTTTTGGAAAGGAAGATCATTATGAAAAGAATAACAGCGGCATTTCTTGCTATAGCATGCTGCGTTTCGCTCGGAGCATGCTCGGATAATACCGCGCAAAGCGCAGCGTCAAAGGAGGAAAGCTCCGTGCAGGAAAGCATAACGGAAAGCTCCGTGCAGGAAAGCTCGGCACAAGACAGCGCCGTTTCCGAAGCATTATCCTCGGAAGAGGGCGAAAAGACCGAAGAGGAGATATATCAGGATATGATATCGCGCTCGCTTATTTCTACCGGCGACCCCGGCAGAATGGCAAAGGTGATAAACAAGCTTGAAAACAAGGAAGAAGTCACTATAGCGTTTATCGGCGGCTCTATCACCGAGGGCATGACGGTAGGACCGGAGCTTTGCTGGGCTAAACTCACTTATGATTATCTGTGCGAGAAATATCCCGATACCAAGATAAATTACGTCAACGCCGGAATGAGCGGCACTCCGAGTATCCTCGGAAATATCAGACTTAAAAGGGACGTGCTGGACAAAGCTCCCGACCTTGTATTTGTGGAATTTGCGGTAAACGACGGCATGGAGCAGATATACAAGGACAGCTATGAGGCATTGGTAAGGGAAGTGCTCAAGCAGGAAAATCAACCTGCGGTGGCGCTGTATTTCACGGTAATAAAGAGCGGTCACACCTGCGAATCCACCATGTCTTTGGTAGGAGAAGCGTACGGTCTGCCGATGGTATCGCTTAACAATGTGCTTGCGCCGGAATTTGAAAGCGGCAGAATGGTATGGGAGGATTATTCCGATGACGAATCCCACCCCAACGAATGGGGACACGAGATGACCCGCGATCTTATTGTAAATATGTTTGAAAAGTGCGACGAGGCGGTCAAGGCGGCCGACAGCACCGAGATAAAGCCGATTTCGGACGAGTGGGTATACGACAGCCGCTTTGAGGGTATGCAGCTTTCCGACCGTGTATATCAGCCGGAGCTTATCGATATAACCTCCACCGGTTCATTTGTTGAAAAGGAAACGCTCACGCAGTTCCCGAACGGCTGGGAGGTAAGAGGAAACATGGACGAGTTCGGCGAGCCGTTCGAGTTCGACTTCACCGGAGATAATCTGTTCATGCTGACGCTGTGCGCTAACAGCCCCGCTTACTCCGACATCAAGGTGACGGTGGACGGCGAGGACGCCGGCACATTCCCCACCGCGTCGCCCAACGGTTGGGGCAATCCCGAACAGACGCTTATCTTCTCCGGAGAAAAGGGTAAACATCATGTAGTATTACAGCCGGTTCCTCAAGATGAGGATAAAAAGATCCTGTTTGTTAATCTGCTCGGATTTGGTATTACAAATTAAAAACCATTTATTACAAAAGTATCTCCTCCCCAAACAGGGAGGAGATGTGCTTTTTTGTTTTAGATATACCGCTGCATACGAAATACAAGGGATAATCCTTATCCGAATTTATCCACCTCCGCTGGCCTCTCCGACAGGACAGCGCATCTGTCACTTGCTCTTTTTCTTTTTAATATACCGTTGCGTGTGAAATACAAGGGATAATCCTTATCCGAATTTATTCACCTCCGCTGATTTCTCCGACAGGACACCCTGGGAAGGGGAAGCAATCCCTACGGGTTTTCTTCCCCTCCCCACGGTTTCCTTTCGGTCTTTTCTTCCCGCCCCCACCCTATCTTTCCCCTTTACGCTTCCTATGGAGGGCACTTGATAACTTCGCAATACAGTACGTCGGTTAAGTCGTACAGACTCATTTGGCTGCTTGGCGAAGGCATTATAAAGTTCTTTTATTATCTTGTTGTCCTTTTGACCATGCGTTTTTTCCCGCCCTTTGATTTCGGAGAAATCAAAACAACTATCCGTGTCAGCGGATAGTATACCCGCCCATTTGTTTGGGGCTCCGCCCCAAGCCCCGATTTTTTATTTTTGGGTTACCGATATATTCGTGTTGGCAGATAATTTACAAACTCGTACTTTTTGAGGCGGATCCAAACCCTGATTATGGGCACCCCTTTTTATAAAGAATCTCCTCCCCGTTCGGGGAGGAGATATGTATTATAATATTAAATTTTATTTTCCAAAAGATCCAGCACACTCTTTCAAGCGTTCTATCACCTTTATCTGTTGAGGGCAGGCGTTTTCACATTGACCGCACGCTATGCACGCGCCCGCCGGAGAGGCGTTCTCGGTGAGCTTAGCGTAATCCGCATTTCCGCTCTCCAACTGACCCCATACCAGCTGTTTGTTGCGCGCCGCAAATATTTCCGGTATCGGTATCTGCATGGGACAGCCCTCCGTGCAGTAATGGCACGCCGTGCAGGGTATGGATTTTATGCCGTTGATAGCTTCCTGCGCTTTGCGGACAGCCTCACGCTCGGTTTCGTTCAGCGGCTTGAAATCTCTCATATAGGAAAGATTATCCTGCATTTGCTCCGTATTCGACATACCGGATAATACCGTGATTATGCCGTCCAGAGACGCGACATACCGTATAGCCCAGGATGCGAACGACGCTTTGGCGTCGGCGGCACGGAATATCTTTTGTACCTCGGCGGGAGGATTTGCCAGCGCGCCGCCCTTTACCGGCTCCATCACGACGATGGACTTGCCGTGTTTTCTCGCCATTTCATAATTTGCGCGGGAGGTAACGTCGGGATTCTCCCAGTCGGCGTAATTGAGCTGGAGCTGTACAAACTCCGCGTCGGGGTGCTCCGTAAGTATCATATCCAGCACGTCGGGAGAGGAATGGAAAGAAAATCCCCAGTGCTTTATAAGTCCCTTTTCCTTTTGCTCCTTGACAAAATCCCAGATACCGAAGTCCTCATAAAGCTTGTAATTTCCTGTTTGCAATGCGTGCAAAAGATAATAATCGAAATAACCCGCGCCGGTGCGCTCAAGCGAAGTGAAAAACTGCTGCTTTACCTTTTCTGCGGTGGGAGTTTCGCCGTACCACGCGTTTACCTTGGTGGCAAGAGTATAGCTCTCTCTGGGATAGCGGTCTACCAGCGCAGCCTTTGCCGCGCGCTCGGAGTCGCCTCCGTCGTAAACATACGCGGTATCAAAATAGGTTTGCCCCGCCTGCATGAACATATCGACCATACGCTTGGTATGCTCGACGTCTATCTTTCCTTTGCTGTCTTTCGGCAATCTCATAAGGCCGAAGCCCAGCTTTGGCGTCTTTTCTCCGAAATAATGCTCCATAGTGCGCCTCCTTTACAAGGGTCATCAGTACTTTTTGGTCTTCTGCGCGATGACCACAACAGCGGCCGCCGCGATATTGTATATAGTCAGCACGGTGGGAGTAAGCAAAAACATCTGCTTGAATGCCGTAAGCAAAAGCAGCAGCAATACTCCGAGCGCCGCGCATGACAGCATAAGCACACCGGACAGCGAGAACACGCGCATAAGCGATTTTGCCGTCAGTATGCCCTTTGCCAAAGAGGTAAATGTTCCGCCGCAGGATAATCCTCCGCTGCCGCGAGAGGTGTATTTTGTACATTCGTCGTACTCCTCATGCGCGCTGTGCGGAAGTATCTTTATCAGCTCCGGACTTATCTCGAACATATCCGCGAGCTTTTCAACGGTAACTATCGAATCGGTGGTATGCACTATCACCGCAATATTTTCTTTCTGTAACGCCTGCAAGCTGCTTTTTACCTCGGGATTCGCGGTCATGCAGATTATGAACATCGCCACCACCTCGCCGCCTACCGCGAGATAAACCACCTCGTCGCTTTCAGCCGCGCAGTGCTTACGTTCCGACTTGGTAGAGGGCAGATCTATATGGTGCATGGTCATAAGCGCCCTGCCGCCGAACATAACGCGTCTTGTTCCTATCCAGCCGGTAACGCCGCAGTTATCCTCATAAATGCAGCCGTCCACCTTTTTGAGCAGCTCTTTATCGCCCAGCGTCACATCGTAAAAGGCGTATGAAAGTATGCCGTCGGTGTGTATCGCAAGGCTTGCCGCCATAACTATCGCTTCGTCTATATTCACCGTCGCAACGGATTTTTTCTTCTGACAGCATTTTACGCTGCGGATTATCGCGCTTCCCACCGGGAAAAGCGTTTTAGCGTCGGTCATAACGGTATTCACCGAAGAAAACTTTTCCGCCGCCTCATAGCCGAGCAGCGCCGCGTTACTCTTTTGCAGCTGTTTTGAGGTCTTGTCCAGCGGCCGATTTACCATAAGCATAAGTGCGAACGGCGACATCAGCGTAACCGCCGCGATCGCTGTCGAAATAGCCCAGAACAGCGGATTTTCGTTGCGGACGGTCACCTCAAATTCCGTCCCGAACAGGTTGAAATACGCAAGCAGTCCCGCCAGCACTCCCGATATGAGCGAGCCAATTATCAGCTTTCCGGACAGTCTGTCCGCCGCGTCGTCGCAGTAGCTGGATTTT
The DNA here is from genome assembly GCA_947624435.1 of uncultured Ruminiclostridium sp. Taxonomy (GTDB): domain Bacteria; phylum Bacillota; class Clostridia; order Oscillospirales; family Ruminococcaceae; genus Ruminiclostridium_E. The sequence continues at coordinate 63,026 of CANQKE010000003.1, read as the reverse complement.
AGAAAATCGGTCAAAAATTCGGTCTTTCTCATTACCGCCAGCACCGGAACTCTGTTGCCCAGTCCCTTTGCAAGCATGGAGGCGGACGCCTCGTTTTCCACCTTTTGAGCGTAATATTTCTGACTGTCGCCCGATATAAAGCGGAAATTTCGTTTAGCGCGGGAGATCATATACATTTTTCCCGCGGTATTGAATACCAGACCGACCAGAGAAACCGAAACATATATAAACATGTGCCCTAAGCGGAACGACTGCATATCCACCAGCGCCACCACTCCGCCTATCAGCGAAAGCACGGCGGAAAACGCACAGACCGAATCGCAGTCCGGCTTTCCGGTGAACAGCTTGATGATACCGTTGCTTATCGCGGTGGAGCAGACCGCGTACCCCAATACTCCCAGCACCAGATATACATACACCAGCGATTCCACGTCCGCGCCGCGATTGATGAAGTTGAACATCGTAAGCCCCAGCTTGCCGAACAGCTCAAAATCATTAAGGAATGCCACTATCACGGTAAGCGCCGTTATCACAATAAGCAGTGTCATTCTGACCTTAAGCCCTTTATGGCTAGCGCAAAGGTCGGCCCATATCTGCCCGGTGCTGTCGTAATCGTCAAATTCCTCCTGCGGCTCTTTCTCCTCCTCCTGAGGGGGCAGCGCGTTCTCGTCCTCAAGTACAAAATCTTTGAGCTTGTGCTTTTTCTCCGCGCCAAGCTCCGCCAGACGCTCCTCCTCAACTGCGGGATTTTCATGCGGCAAAGCGCCGGTCGCCTCTATTATCTGCTTTTTGTAATCTATATTCAGCGGGTGCGCCACGGTGGACGGCTTATGCTTGATGTCGGACAGCGTTATCGTGCGGTGCGCCTTTAAGTCGGCGCGGCGCTTTTCCTCCATCGAGCGGTTGAGCTTTTCTATAAGCGAGGTATTCGGAGCTTTGGTAACGTACTCCTTTACCTCCTCGCTCTCCTCCAGCTTTTCGCCCACTTCGGATCTTACCGGCGGCAGCTTCTTTATCTGCTCTTTCTTGATATCCTGCGTATTGCCGGAAAACATGTGGCTTACGTCCTCCGTTAAAAACGGCTCCGGCTCGTTCTTCTCGGAAAACACACGCTCTTTCACCTCTATCGGGTTGACTTGATCCAGCATTGCGTCCGGGTCGGTGTTTTCCCTTTCCCTTTGGAGCAGCAGCGCGCGCTTTTCCTCTTCCTCCTGCTGCTTTTTAAGCTCCTCCGTGTGAGTGAGAACATGTACCGGCTTCGGCTTTTCAACCTGCTTCGGCGGTTCTTTTTTCTCTTCTTTCGGCTCCGGCTTTTCCGGTTCTTCCGGCTCTTCGGTCGGAATATACTCGCCCTCACCATCGGAGATAGCAAAGGTCTCGGTATCCGCTAACACCTTGTCCACGGCATAGCTGCTGTCCTCGGTATCGCTTTCGGACGCGGATATGTCGTTCAGCACGTCGGTATACGACATATCGGGAATTATAGGCGCGTCCGGCTGCTCCGAATTACCGGCCTTTTTAGCGTCAAGCTCCGCTAATATGTCATCTATCGAATAATCAGCCATATTATTTTCCTTTCCCGGATATTGTTGATCTTATCGCGGCTCAGTCCCTGTTACGGCCGCGCACAAACTCATACATCAGTATGCCTGCGCTTACCGATGCGTTGAGAGAATTTACCTTTCCGTACATGGGCAGGGAAATTATCACGTCGCAGTTTTCCCTGACCAGTCTGCTGAGTCCGTACCCCTCGGAGCCTACCACCAGCGCCGCCGAGCCGCTAAGACTTACCTTTTCGACCGGCTGTCCGTCCGCTTCCGCCCCATAGACCCAGATATTGTTCTGTTTAAGAAATTTTATCGTGTCACAAAGATTAGTGACCCGCGCTATTTTTACCCATGCCGCCGCTCCCGCGGAGGTCTTATATACGGTGGAATTTACCGACGCGCTGCGCCTTTTCGGGATTATCACGCCATGCGCGCCCGCCGCCTCCGCCGTGCGGATTATCGCCCCGAGATTATGGGGGTCTTCTATACCGTCGCAAATTATGATGAACGGCGGTTCGTCTTTTCCAGCTGCAAATGCGAGTATATCCTCAACTGTCGAATATTCCACCGCCGAAAGCCGTGCCGCCGTGCCGCCGTGCTTTTCGGTGCCGCACAGCTTGGTAAGCTGTTTTGAATCAGCAGAGCGGAACACTATCCCGTTTTTGCGGGCAAGCGCGGAAAGCTCGCCGAAAAAGCGGCTGTCCTTTTCTATGATTATCTCGTCTATCGGACTGCCTGCTCTAAGCGCCTCGGTAACGGCGTTTTTCCCGAAAATTATCTCCCCGCTGTCCGACACCCGGCAGACCTCCCTTCGCAGATACAATGTATCCTATCAGCAGCGCAAACTATCCAATTAGTCCATATTCAGTATAATTATATCACACTTTCTTGACGATGTCAACAAAGCTGATTGTCAAATTTTTACATAAGATTTTATGCTCCCGCTATTGATTTTCTTATCTAAAAGTAGTATAATTTTAATAGCTATAGAATTTTTCGGAAAACACCGAGGGAAAGGAGGTGCCGACATGAGGAAAAAGCTGCTCGCGCTGTTAGCGGCGCTGCTTATAATATCTACGTCTACAATACTTGGCGGCTGCAACGTGCAGACCGTTTATCCCGACACTTCCGTTTCGGGTATCTCACAGGCCGGCACTTCGGACACTACCTCGGATGAAACTTCCGGTACAACTTCGGGAACGACCTTGGGTACGACTTCGGGGACTACCTCCGGTACAACTTCCGGCACGACTTCCGGTACTACTACAGGCACGACTTCCGGTACTACAATAGGCACTACCTCCGAAACCACCGAAAGCGATACCTCTATCACCACAACGGCTACCAAACCTCCTAAGACCGACCCACCGAAAACCGATCCCCCCAAGACTGACCCGCCGAAAACCGACCCACCTAAGACCGATCCGCCTAAAACCGACCCACCAAAGACCGATCCTCCTAAGACGGAGAAAAAACCGGTCGGGACCTCCCCGTCGTATGTTCCATCCGCAAAGGCGAGCGGCACTAAGGTCGGCAAGAACGGAATGTTCACGATAGACTACTCCAACGCCGCCGACGGCTACGTTATGGTCAAGCTGAACAAAGCCTCCGGCGGAGAATACAAGGTGCTTGTACAGGTGGACGGGATACAGTACACCTACAATCTGAGCTCCGACGGAGATTACACGATAATACCTATGACGCAGGGCAACGGTGACTACACGATATATGCCGGCAAGGTAGTGGGCAGCGGACAGTTAGGTGATTACCTGGCGCAGAAAGTAACGGTGACACTTAACAACAGCATGAACCCGTGGCTTATGCCGAACGCGTACTGTATGTATAGTTCAAGCTCCAAATGCGTTAAAAAGGCGAGCGAATTGTGCGGCGGCTTTAACGAGCTTGAAAAGGTGGAAGCGATATATAAATTCGTCATCAAAAACACCGATTATGTTCCCACGGCCGAAAGCAGCGCGGACGGCTATGTTCCCTATCCTGACAGGACCTACAGCAGCGGACAGGGTATATGCTTCGATTACGCGTCGCTGATGGCGGCTATGCTGCGCTCACAGAAGATACCCACCAAAATAGTGGTAGGCTACGCCGGAAGTATTTATCATGCATGGCTCAGCGTATATATCACCGGCACAGGCTGGGTGGACGGGATAATAAGGTTCGACGGCAACACCTGGACGAGAATGGACCCCACCTTCCTTGACGACGCATACGACACCTCCGAATATCAGTCGATGGTAGATTACGTCGCAAACAGCGGCAACTATACCGATTATTATTATTATTGATCACGGTTTATGGAAAGGACAACAACATGGCAAAAAACGACATTTACACAAATTCCGGACTGTCCGGCTTTTGTTCGGAGCTGGGCACTATCATAAGGTCCGGCATTACCGTTACCGACGGGCTGTTCATGATGGTGCAGGAGGAAACGGACAAGGAGAAAAAGCGGCTGATGGAAAGTATGCTTTCCTCAATGGAGGCAGGCAGCTCTTTGCACGACGCGTTCGCTAATGCGGGAGGATTCCCCTCATACTTTCTTGAGATGATCGCCATAGGCGAAAAGACCGGACGTATAGAGGCGGTGCTGTTTTCATTGTCGGCGTATTATGCCCGTCAGGATGAGCTTTCCGGCGCGGTGAGAAGCGCGATAGTATACCCGGCGGTGCTGCTGCTGACGGTATTTGCGGTGATAGTGCTGCTGGTTACATACGTGCTGCCGGTATTCGGCGACGTGTTCGCTCAGCTGGGACTTACCATGTCGGATTCCTCGGTATGGATAATGACGGTAGGCGCTGCGATAAGCCGCGCGGCGGTGATAATAATCGCGGTCGTTGCGGCATTGCTTATAATCGGCGTTATCCTGTACCGCTTTACCGGATTCAAAAAGGCGGTGCTTTCGCTTGCGGCTCACACCAAGACCGCTAAGGCATTATACAGCGCAAGGTTTGCTAACGCGTTGTCGCTCACTCTTTCCAGCGGAATGGATATAGACGAATCGGTGGAGATGAGCGAAAAGCTGCTGGAAAATCCGGTAATGCTGGACAAGATAAGGCAGGTAAGAGCGGATATGAAAAACGGCAAGTCCTTTGTTGAAGCGGTGACGAGCGCCAAGCTGTTCTCCGGCATTTACACCCGTATGATAAGCATAGGCTTCAACACCGGAACGATAGACGAAGTAATGAACGATATCGCGCATAAGAACGAAGAACGCGTGAACAACGTCATGGAAACGGCGGTAGGCAGATTCGAGCCCGCCATGGTAATAATAATGGCGATAACGGTAGGATTCATACTGCTTTCGGTAATGCTGCCGCTGCTCGGAATAATGACAGTTATCGGATAAAGGAACATAACATGAAACACAAGATAAAAAGCGGATTTGCCGCGGCAATTATAAAAGACCTGCTGATCCCGATAGCGGTATGCGCCGTCGCCGCGGTGCTGGTCATGATATCGGTAAACTCCGCCGGCGCTAACGCCTCGGACGAAAACGCCATGATAGCCGAACAAGGCATACGCCGCGCGGCAGTGGCGTGCTACGCCGCGGAGGGGATATATCCCGCGGATATAAATTATCTTATCGAAAACTACGACCTTAAGGTAGACACCGACAGGTTCAATATTCTTTATAATTCCGTCGCGTCAAATGTGATGCCGGATATCAGAGTTTCGGCAAAGCCGCAGTAAAGAAGAAAGGAGCAGGCATGAACGATTCAAAACCGAATAAAAGCAGGTTAGACTCTATATTTGTACTTACGCTGTTCGTGCTGTTTGCGGCAAGCCTGCTGATAGTCACGGTGTATTTTGCAAAAATTTACCGCCATTCCGGCGAGAGGATAACAAAGCGATTCGACGAGTCGGTGACGTTCTCGGCGCTCACGCAGAAAATACGCTCCTGCGACCATGCGGGCGGGATAGAGGTCATCTCACAGGAAAACGACAACGTGTTAAAGCTCAACGAGCAGATAGACGGAACGGATTATTCCACCTACATATATTACCGCGACGGCAGTCTGTACGAGCTTTTCAATACCGCCGACACGGAGTTTGTGCCGGATTACGGCATGCCGATGATAAGCGCCGACGCCTTTGACATAACCACCGACGACGACGGCTGCTATGTGCTGAAAATAACCGCAGGCAACGAAATTTATACGCGGCATATCGCCGTTAAGGCCGGAGGTGCAACGACGTGAATAAACATTCAAAATCCGGCGTGTTCCTGATAGAGCTGCTGATAATAATCGCGGTCTTCGCGGTCTGCAGCGCTATTTGCATACAGGTGATGGCTACCGCGCAAAGCGAGCTTGACTACAGCGAACGGCTGACCGAAGCGACAAATTACGCCTGCGATATCGCGGAGCGGTTCCGCGGCGGAGAAGAGCTCCCGGATATAATCGACGAATACGACAAGCTTTACGCCGGAAAGATAGCCGTTTTACCCTCCGAAAAGGATATCGCTCCCGGACAGCTTACGGCAGACTTAGCGCTGTCAAACGGAGAAAACATGGTATCTTACCTTAAAATAACGGTGAGCGACGACAAATACACCTACGTCGATATCACAGCGGCAAGGCTTGAATATTAACTCGGGAAAGGCAGATAAACGTATGAAAAAACATTCGATCGGGTTTTCCGGCGCCGGTATATCCTCGCTGATAATAGTGTTCACGGTATTGGCGCTGGTGATATTCACGATGCTGACGCTGCTTACCGTGCGGCAGGACCTGGAATTAAGCCGCAAAACGGCCGAGGCACAGACCGAGTTTTACGCCGCCGACGCTGCGGCGACCGAACGGCTCGGAAAGCTCAATATGTTAGCCGAGGAAAATCCAAACGGCGATCTGCTGGCATTCGCCGCACAAAACGAGGGCTATACCGTCAATATGGACGACGGCAGGCTTATCATCGGATGGAGCGAGGATATCAGCGATAAAAGCAGGCTTGAATGTGAGGCCGAATATACTGACGGCTCATTGGAAATAATCAAGTGGCAGACGGTACAGAATGATTCTTATGTGAATGAAGGATCGCTTCCTATATGGGACGGCAAATCGCCTCCCGCACCGGCTCAGTAAAAGAAAGGATAAATGACATGGAATTAATGGAAATACTCAAAAGCGCGGTAGAGAAAAACGCGTCGGACATTTTTATCATACCCGGCGTGCCGGTATCCTTCAAGGAACAGGGCGTGATCCGGCCGCATGCGGAGAAAATGACCTCCCCCGCTTTATCGGAAGAACTGGTAAAGAGCATATATGAGACCGCTCAGCGCAGTATGGAAAGGTTCGAGCAGACCGGCGACGACGATTTTTCCGTTTCGGTAAAGGGACTGAGCCGTTTCAGAATAAGCGCATACCGGCAAAGGGGTTCTATGGCGGCTATCATAAGACTGGTGTCCTTTGATATACCCGATTACAATACGCTGAACATTCCTAAAGAGATAATAGAGGATACGGCGCAGCGCACTAAAGGTCTGGTGCTGGTGACAGGTCCTGCCGGCGGAGGAAAGTCCACCACTCTCGCCTGCATAATCGACCAGATAAACAAGACCCGCAACGGCCATATAATCACGCTGGAGGACCCTATAGAGTACCTGCATAAAAATAAAATGAGCATAATAAGCCAGCGCGAGGTCAACAACGATACCGAAAGCTACATAACCGCGCTGCGCGCCTGCCTGCGTCAGTCACCGGACGTTATCTTACTCGGAGAAATGAGAGATTACGAAACGATAAGCACCGCTATGACTGCGGCGGAGACCGGACATCTGGTAATATCCACCCTGCACTCGGTCGGAGCACAAAACACCATCGACCGTATCATAGACATCTTCCCCGCAGGACAGCAGCAGCAGATAAGAATACAGCTTTCCCAGCTTTTATGCTCGGTAATATCTCAGCAGCTTATCCCCTGTCAGGATAACGTGCTGCGTCCCGCGTTTGAAATAATGAAGTGCAACAACGCGATACGCAACATGATAAGAGAGTCAAAGACGCATCAGATAGATACCGTGATAACCTCCTCCGGTGCGGAAGGAATGGTAACGATGGACGCAAGTCTGATGAAAATGTACAATCAAAAGCTCATCTCGGACAATACGCTGCTCAGATACTCCACTCATCCCGAGATCGCCGCAAGAAAGATATCACAATAACAATATAAAACCAAACAAAAATAATGCAGCGGCTTTCTCAAAGAAAGCCGCTGCATGTGACGGAAAGAAAGTAAAAAAATCAAAGGTAGAATTATCGCTGTCTACGATTATATTATCTCATGTCATGGTTACATCTCGGTTACATTTTAAGCAAAATGAAATTTTTGGCGATTATTCTTCACTTTGAACAAAAAACGGCGATATATCAAGCTGAAAACATACGCACATTTCACAAAATATAAGTAACTGTTATCGTTTTCTAAGGATAAAAAATACAGATATTCGGGATTTTCAAAAGGAAAATGTGAAATTTTTCAGATTTTGCTTAAATTTTTGATAGATCGGCTTGCCAAAGCCATTATGCAAAAACGCACAAAACTTAAAAGGAGAGATGCTTGCTGTGCAAGCATGAATAATTCTGAAAAAATAAATTTTTCAGAATTTGCGTTTTGCGCTTTGCCGAATACGGTCGGCAATTTTGCTTCGCAAAAACGCACAAAACTTAAAAGGAGAGATGCTTGCTTTGCAAGCATGATTATAAGTATGTCGGCGGTAACGATAACAATGCTGGGTGAATTTTCCGTTTCCTACCGGGACAAGACGGTAAAAGAAAAAGACCTGCGCGGTACAAAGGTATGGACGCTTATGCAGTACCTGGTGGCTCACCGCGAGCGGGAGCTTTCCCAAAACGAGCTTATCGAGCTGCTCTGGACGGAAAAAAGCAAAAATCCCGCCAACGCGCTCAAAACGCTGGTGCATAGGCTCAGGCGGCTGCTTGCCGGTATACTGCCGGAGGGCGCGGAGCTTATCGTCAACAACGGCAGCTCCTACCGCTTTGAGCCGAATATCGAATGTATCGTCGATTCCGGTGAATTTGTCCGGTTGTGCAAGCTGGCGGAGAACGGCACCTTATCCCGCACTAAGCGCGCGCACGCCTATCGGGACGCATTGGAGCTGTACCACGGGGATTATCTTTCCGCCCACTCGAATGACACCTGGGTAATACCGGTCACGGTATATTTCCACACACTGTATACCTCCGCGGTGGAAAAGTACGTCGCTCTGCTTTATCCTATGGGAAAATTCACCGAGATAGTCAAGGTATGCGAACGCGGTATAATCATAAATCCTACTGATGAAAAAATGCACATCCAACTTATACGCGCCATGACGGCGATGGGAGAATATACTCAGGCGGCAAAGCAGTACGAATATATCAAGAGGCTGCTGTTAGAGCAGTACGGCGCTCCGCCGTCGGTGCGGCTTACCGAGCTGTATGAGACCGCCGTCAAGCCGCGCAACGAAACACAGGAGAATATAGACGTGGTGGTAGGCGAGCTGTCCGAGACCGAGAGCAGCGGCGGATATTACTGCGAATATGAGGTGTTCAGATTTATCTATCAGATAAACTGCCGCGAAGTAAAGCGCAGCAAAAAGCAGATAAGCCTTGCGATGATAACGCTGACCGATACCGACGGCGTACCGCTCAGCAAAGGAAGAGCGCTTGACCGCGCGATGGAGCGTTTAGCGCAGGCTATAGGCTCTTCGCTGAGAATGAGCGATGTATATTCCCGCTACAGCCGCTGTCAGTATATGCTGCTGCTCAGAGAAACGGACAGCGCCGCTTGTGAACGGATAAAAAACCGCATAATGTCTAAATACCGCCGCTTTCAGACAAAAAACGGAATTTGCTCTGTTTTTACCGCCCGTCAGATCGGCTAGTAAAGCGGATATATCGCATTATAAAGGCGATCACGGCATTTTTTGAAAGTCAAAAACACGTCACCAGGGTGTAACCGCGGCGCGTTTTTTCAATTGACAGCCGCTTACAATTATGTTATACTGTTATTTAAGAGAAGTTTAATATCCTAAAACGGGTGCAGTTTATATATCAGCTTTACCGAAAGGAGCGTCAAAAATGAGCTTTTTCAAACAGGACGGCGGAATATCGCCGGACTGGGAGCTATTCATAAAAAATTTCCCCGACATCGGCACGTTTACCTTGAACGCCAAGGAGGAAAAAGCATATATCGACGTCAACGCGGCCACTATTCTCGGCGTCGGCGTAAATGCCGGCAGCTCTGAGATATTTTCCGTTATAGACGCACTCACCGAAAATCCGGTAAACGGCGTAAAAAACGTGTTCCAGTTATCGGAAAACGGCAGCGTCAAAAGAATAGAATTAAAGCTGAGCAGCACCGGAGGAAATATAGTCGGCTTTGTAAGGGACGTTACCGGACAGGCGCCGCAGGATAACGCCGACCGCGCGGACGGCTCCACGGAATATTTTCCGAGAAAAGACTTTATCAGAAAGGTCAGGGAGGCTCTGGCGCAGGCGTCCGGCAGCTTGGCTCAATGCTGCATGGCGGTACTGCACGTAAACGGCGTGGAGCTTGCGGACAGCGAGCTTGATTACTCCAAGACCGACCTTTGCGTGAAAGCGGCGGCTCGCGCTTTGCGCAGGTTTGAAAGCGACGACGTTTTCATCGGTACGAAAAGCTACAAGGAATATTACATATTCTTCCGTCAGCTTGCGAAAAGCGAGATATACCGTCTGTTCAAGGAGATGTCCGACGAGCTGCAAAACTGCCGTATAATCGACGACGGCGGCAACGAGATACAGACCCGCAGCGGCATTTTTACCGCGATGATAGGCTACTGTTGGTATCCGACGCAGGCGGCAAGCATCGACATGATGTTCGACTATGCGGATTTTGCGCTGTACCGCGCGATGGCGTCCGGCAGCGTGGTAAGAGCGTTCGACATGACGGAATTTACCTCCGAGCTTATGAGCTATTCCGCGTCGAAGGAGCTTGACGAGCTTATCGACCACAATAATTTTGATTATCATTTCCAGCCGATAATAAACGCGGAGGACGGCTCCGTCTTCGCTTACGAGGCGCTGATGAGACCGCAGGGCAGCACCCCGCTTGAGGTGTTAAAGCTCGCGCGCAGCAACGGCAGGCTTTACGATATAGAGCTGCTGACCTTTGAGAACGTGCTTGCTAAAGTAGGTAAAATGCGGGATAAATTCGAGGGCAAGAAGATATTTATAAACTCTATACCGGAGGCTATGCTGAAAGCGAACGATTTCAACCGCCTGTGCGAAAAGTATCCCGATATCATACCCAATATGGTAATAGAGTTCACCGAGCAGTCGGATTTTGTCAACGAGCGCGTGATGGAGCTTAAGGATATATACCGTTCAAAGGGCTGCGAAATAGCGATAGACGACTACGGCAGCGGGTATTCAAACTCCGCCGCCATGGTAAAGGTCGCGCCGGATTATCTGAAGATAGACCGCTCGCTTATCGCGGATATAAATAAAAACACCAGAAAGCAGCACTTTATTTCCGGCATAATAGATTTTGCGCGGCTGAACAATATCAAGGTGCTTGCCGAGGGCGTCGAGACCTTTGAAGAGCTTAGCGTCACGATACGCCGCGGGGTAGACCTGATACAGGGATTTTATACCGCAAGGCCGGAGCCGGACATGGTCGAAAAGATATCCGACGAGATAGTCGGAGAGATAAAGGCTATAAACCGCACCAAGCCGGAGATCAAAATAGTAAAGACCTACGAAATAGGCCAAAAAAGTTATGCCCCGCTGGATATAAATAAGCTCGCGCGGGAAAAATACACCGACATCGTGATAAACTCCGAGTTTGTTTATCTTAAGGGCAACGGCAAAGACGCGGTCAATATGAATATAAAAATATCCGACGGCGTGGAAACGACTCTCGTTCTGGAGGACGCATTCATAAACGGCGTGACCCGCCAGTGCATAACGCTGGGCGACCATGCGGTGGTAAGTCTGGACTGCCGCGGCAAAAACCTGCTCAGTTATGACGGTATCGGCGTTCCGGATAACGCGGTATTGACTTTGATCGGCAGCGGCTCACTCAAGATAGATTCCTACCGCAACAACGGCTGCTGCATAGGAAGCGCCTACAGCGAACCGTTCGGTAAGATAATAATCGACAGCGAGGGCAGCCTTGATTTTGCGGCAAACGGCGACCACAGCGTTATAATAGGCGGCGGCGTTACCGACAGCGACGGAGGAATAGATATCCGCCGAGGCGATATCAAGCTAACCGGCACCGGTGAGGAAACTTTAGGCATAGGCTCTTATGACGGCAGCTGCGATATCACAATAGGTACCTGCAAAATAGATTCCTGCGTATCCGGCGACCGCTCGGCTTCAATAGGCTCTCTTAACGGTACGTCGGCGATAACGCTCAAAAACAGCGATATCAAGCTGGACAGCTCCGGCGTATGCACGGTAGGTATAGGCTCGCTCGCGCCGTTCGTCCGCAAAAGCAATATACCGAAGATAGAGATAATCGGCGCACGGCTGGAGATAGTGTTCAAGGGACAGCTCGGCGCGGGGATAGGCTCGCGTACTACCGAATGCATAATAAACATGACCGGCACCGAAGCGGGGATATATTTTGAGGGCGACAAGTTAGCGGGTATAGGCTGCACAAGCAGTACAGGCTCTCTTAATATGGATAACTGCAATATCAATATCTCGTCGCTTTCCGGAAGAGATTCCATTGAGATAGGCTTTTTGGATACCCCCTCTAAAATAACTCACAGCAAGATAAACAATATAGCGGTAAATACCGATAAATTCACCGGCGTATAATTCTTGATATAAAAAAAGTGATTCCGTTACGGAGTCACTTTTTTTGTTATTTATTGTTGTTTTTAAGATTCACTTCATCAGCATAAGCATTACCGCTTTTTGAGCGTGTAAGCGATTTTCCGCCTCATCGAATATCTGATTTGCGTGCTGTTCAAATACCTTGGTGGTTATTTCCTCCTCGCGGTGAGCGGGCAGGCAGTGCTGAACCATCGCGTCGGGCTTTGCAAGGCTCATTATCTCGTCGTTTATCTGATACCCGACGAACGCTTTGCGCCGCTGCTCGGCTTCGCCCTCCTGTCCCATCGACGCCCACACGTCGGTAAACAGTACGTCGGCGTCAACGGCCGCCTCTTTAGGATCGTTTACAAGTTTGAAATTATTCGGGTACTTCTTTGCAAACTCCAGTACGGTCGGCGCGGGATAATAACCCTCCGGGCAGGCAAGGCTGACGTTCATGCCGACTTTAAGACAGCCCACCGTCAGAGAATTCGCCATGTTGTTGCCGTCGCCGATATAGCACATATTAAGTCCCTCAAGGTTGTTTTTATACTCGCGCACCGTCATAAGGTCGGCGAGCACCTGACAAGGGTGCGAAAGATCGGTAAGTCCGTTTATCACCGGTATCGAGCCGTACTCGGCAAGATTTTCCACCTCCGACTGCTGGAATGTCCGTATCATTATCCCGTCAAGGTACCGCGATAATACCCTTGCCGTATCCTGTACCGGCTCGCCGCGGCCTATCTGCATTTCAGACGCGGATAAAAACAGCGGATGTCCGCCAAGCTGGTACATTCCCGTTTCAAAGGATACCCTTGTACGTGTAGAGGCTTTCTGAAATATCATGCCCAGCGTCTTTCCTTTAAGATGATTATGCGGTATGCCGTGCGCCTGCTCATATTTGAGCTGGTCGGCAAGATTCAGTATCTCGAAAATATCTTCGGTTTCAAGATCCATCATTTTAAGTAAATGCTTCATTGTATTATTCCTTTCTGTTATTCTGTAATTAGCTTTTGGAGTATTTTGATCCCCTTGTCTATCTCTTCATAGGTTATATTAAGCGGCGGCAGCAGCCTCACCTTATCCTTTGCGGTGAGCAGCAGCAGCCCCTCGCCAAGCGCGCGCTTTACTATATCTCCGGCGTTTTTGGTCTTTAATTTGATACCTATCATAAGACCCATTCCGGTGACGGCTTCCACCTCGTCGAGCTTTAACAGCTTTTGCTTTATATATGTTCCCTTTTCGGCAACGTCTCTCAGAAAAGCCGGATCGCCCGCCTTTTTAAGCACCTCAAGTCCGCCCGCGCAGGCTACCGGATTTCCGCCGAAGGTAGAGCCGTGCGTTCCAGCGGTAAGCGTATCGGCGCATTTTTCCCCCGCAAGACATACGCCCATCGGCAAGCCGCCAGCAATTCCCTTTGCTAAAGTGACTATATCGGGAGTATAGCCGTAATTCTGTCCGGCTAAAAACTTTCCGGTACGCCCTACGCCGGTCTGTACCTCGTCGGTTATCACCAGTACGTCCATCTCGCCGCAAAGCCGGTATATCTCGTCTACATATTCCTTTTCAAGCGGCACAACGCCGCCCTCGCCCTGGATATATTCTATCATTACCGCACATACCGTGCTGTCCAGCTTTTCCCTAAGATCGGTGATATCGTTCGCATTCGCGTAAATAAACCCCTCAACAAACGGGAAAAAGTAGTTGTGAAATACCTCCTGACCGGTCGCAGACAGAGTGGCTAAAGTTCTGCCGTGGAAAGAATTTACCAGCGTGATTATATTGTGTCTGCCCTTGCCGTATTTGTCAAAGCTGTACTTTCTCGCAAGCTTTATCGCGCATTCGTTAGCCTCCGCGCCGGAATTACAGAAAAACATCTTTTCCATTCCGGTGAGCTTTGCCAATTTTCCCGCGAAATCCGCCTGCACCTTTGTATAGTAATAATTCGAGGTGTGCTGTATGGTGCGGACTTGCTTACATACCGCATCCGCCCAATCCTTATCGGCATAGCCGAGTGAATTTGTCCCGATCCCGCTGCCGAAATCTATATATCTTTTTCCGCCCTCGTCGGTGGCAAAATCGCCCTCGCCTTTATCCAGAACAAGGTCGTATCTGCCGTAAGTCCCCATTACATGGGCGTTGAATTCTTCGATTGTACTCATATATTCTCCTTTTTTCTTTATCAATTGAACTGCGTGCCGAGTCCTTCGTTGGTGAGCAGCTCGATAAGTATCGAGTGCGGAACGCGTCCGTCTATTATGTTGGCTTTCTTTACGCCACGGCGCACCGCCTCCACGCAGCAATCCACTTTCGGTATCATGCCGCCGGAAATTATCCCCTGCTTTTTAAGATACGGCACCTCCGACAGTCCCACCATACGGATAAGTGTGCTGTCGTCGTCCTTGTTCTCCAAAAGCCCTTTTATATCGGTAAGCAGGATAAGGTTCTCCGCTTTCATCTCGGCGGCTATCCTTGCGGCGGCGGTATCGGCGTTTATGTTGTAGACGTTTCCGTCGGTACCGGACGCCACGGTGGATATCACCGGTATATAGCCCTTTTCCAGCACGTCGTTTATCACCTTTACGTTTACCTTGGTTATTTCGCCGACAAGTCCCAGCTGCGGGTCAAGCTGCTCCGCTTCTATCATGTGATCGTCCAGTCCGCAAAGACCTATAGCCTCGCCGCCGCTGTTATGCAGCAGCGCCACTAAGTCTTTATTCACCTTGCCGCAAAGTACCATCTGCACTATGCTGATGGTCTCCTCGTCGGTATAGCGCAGGCCGTTTATGAATTTGCTCTCCTTGCCGGTCTTTTTGAGCATATCGTTTATCTCCGGCCCGCCGCCGTGTACCAATACTATCTTCATACCGCACAGCGATAACAGCACGATGTCCGACATGACCGCGTCTTTCAGCTTTTCGTCGGTCATGGCGTTGCCGCCGTATTTTATCACTATGACCTTGTTGGAATATTTCTGTATATAAGGCAGCGCGTCGCTAAGCACCTTTGCCCTTTTCTCGTTGTCTATCATTTCCGCCATCTGTATTCCCTTTCAGCTTCTGTACTCCGCGTTTATCTTTACATAATCGTAAGTAAGATCACAGCCCCACGCTACGGCTTTATATAACCCGTCGTGCAGGTCGACAAGCACGGTTATCTCGTCGGCGGTCAGCAGCTCGTGAGCCTTGTCGTCGTCCACCTCGGCGATCGCGCCGTTTTTGTAAACGGTCATGCTGCCGCGTTCGCTCATAATGGCTACCTCCATGTTGTCTATCTCAAAATCTCCCTCGGTATAACCTATCGCGCAGAATATCCTGCCGCAGTTTGCGTCCGCCGCGAACATCGCCGCTTTCACAAGATCGCTGCTTACAACGGATTTTGCGACGCGTCTTGCGATATCCTCGTCCAGAGCGCCCTTTACCACGCATTCGAGCAGCTTGGTAGCGCCCTCTCCGTCGCGCGCCGTTTCACGCGCAAGATTCATCATCACCGCATACAATGCGTTGATGAATTTTTCGTAATCCTTATCCTCCGCGTTTATCTCACGATTTCCCGCTAGACCCGACGCCATTATACAAACCGTGTCGTTAGTGGAGGTATCGCCGTCTACGCTGACCATGTTATAGGTTATCTCCGTCACGCGGCTGAGTGCCTTTTGCAGCAGCTCCTGACGGATATTTACATCGGTAGTGATAAAGCAAAGCATGGTCGCCATGTTCGGATTTATCATGCCGCTGCCCTTGCTTATCGCGCCTATCCTGCACAGCTTGCCGTCTATCATGAACCGCACCGCTATCTCCTTTTTGCGGGTGTCGGTGGTCATTATCGCTTCACAAGCGAGAGAGCTTCCGTCTTCGCTGAGCGACGCAGCAAGCTCGCCTATCTTCTCCTCTATCGGCTGTATCGAGAGCTTTTGCCCGATAACGCCGGTAGACCCTACCAGAACGTCGTTTTCGTCTATCTTAAGCTCCTTTGCGGCAAGCTCGCACATCTTTTCGGCTATCTCCTCGCCGTCGGGATTGCAGGTATTTGCGTTGCCGCTGTTGACGATGACCGCCTGAGCAAGACCGTCCTCGAGGTGCTTTTTCGTTACCGCAATAGGCGCGCCCTTTACCTTATTCTTTGTATAAACGGCCGCCGCCGCGCACTTTTTCTCACATACTATAAGCGCAAGGTCTCTTTTGGTGCTGCCCGCCTTTATACCTGCGGCGACTCCTCCCGCGCGAAAGCCCATAGGCGCGCATACTCCGCCCTCTATCAGCTTATGATCCTCAAATTCTATCAGCATAATATCTCCTTTATACCAGCCCGACCGTTTCGTCGATGCCGCACATTATATTAAGACACTGTACCGCCGCGCCGCTCGCGCCTTTTCCGAGATTGTCAAAGCGCGAACATAACAGCATTCTGTCATCGTTTCCGAATACGAAAATTTCCATGTCGTTCCTGCCGGATAACGTATTCGCGGCAAGAAAACCACCTGACGGCATTTCTCCTAGCGGCATTACTTTTACCAGCTTCTGCCCGTAATAATGCTCCTCAAGCACCTTGTGTATATCATATACCGCGCGGAATTTTTTAAGCAGTTTCGGGAATATCGGCACCGTCACCGTCATACCGCTGTAAAAATCGCAGACGTACGGGCAGAATATCGGCTCGCTGTCAAGTCCGGTAACAGCTTTCATTTCCGGCAGGTGCTTATGCTGCTGAGTAAGCGCGTATTCTCTCGGAGAATCGAACTCGCTGCCGCGGTTTTCGTCCTCGTACTGCGCTATACCCTTTTTGCCCGCTCCGCTGTAGCCGGATACCGCGTGTACCGTAACAGGGTAGTCCGTCGGCATTACTCCCGCGCTTACCAGCGGGTAAACCAGCGAGATGAACCCGCTCGCATAACAGCCGGGGACTGCAACGCGGTTTGAAGACGCTATCTTCTCACGGTGAGCGGCGGACAGCTCCGGAAAGCCGTAAGCCCAATCCGGCAGAGTCCTGTGCGCGGTGGACGCGTCAATTATCCTGACATTATCGCCCGCAAGCGCTACCGCCTGCCTTGCCGCGTCGTCCGGCAGACATAAAAACGTGAAGTCTGAAGCGTTTATCAGCTTTTTCCGCTCCGATTCGTCTTTACGCTTATCCTCGTCGATCCTTAACAGCTCGATATCCTCTCTGCCGCTGAATCTCTCCACTATCTTAAGTCCGGTAGTACCCTCCTGACCGTCTATATAAACCTTTACCATAGCTGTCCCCTTTTCATACCCTGCTTTCTCCCTTAGTGAGAAATCTGGTCATGCCTGAGCCGCGCTCGTCGTTAGGTCTGCGCATAAAGCCCAGACTCTCGTAAAACGGCTCTTTATCCTTTGCCGACATCAAATTTATCATGATGGTCTCGCCGTCCTCCGCGGCGGAAAGCGCGCACTCCATCAGCTTTTTCATCATCATGCTGCCGATACCCATACGCTGATATTCCGGCCGAACGATAACGTCGGAGATGAAAAACTGATAGCCGCCGTCCCCCACCACTCTCGCGGAGCCGACTTCTTTTTCCCCGTCCAGCGCCGTTATCGCAAATACCGACCTTGCCTTAGCGCAATCCAGCTGCCGCTGTGACAGTTCGTACCAGCCGACGCTGCGGCGAAAGGAATTTATATCCTTAGGCAGCCTTAACTCGTAAGTTATCATAAGGCTATACCCGCCATTCGCTGCTCTAATTCGGCTATCTGCGCCTTTACCGCTTCCGGAGCGGGACCGCCCTCTACGTTTCTTTCCATGACGCAGCGGTCAAGGCTTATCGCGTCGTATATATCATTGTCGAACAGCTCTGACAGCTTTTTATATTCTTCTATCGGCAGCTGCTCAAGCGTGGTGTTCTTTTCTATGCAAAGCGCTACCAGCGTGCCGGTCAGCTTGTACGCGGTGCGGAAAGGCATACCCTTTCTCACAAGATAATCCGCGCAGTCGGTCGCGTTTATAAAGCCCTTTGCCGCCGCCATGCGCATATTATCCTTATTCACCGTCATGGTCTTTATCATCGGGATAAAGGTCTTTATGCACATTTTAACGGTGTCCACGGCGTCAAAAACAGCCTCCTTATCCTCCTGCATATCCTTATTATATGCAAGCGGCAGCCCTTTCATCATGGTAAGCAGCGTCTGAAGATCGCCGTACACCCGCGCGGTCTTTCCTCTTATAAGCTCGGTTATGTCGGGATTTTTCTTCTGCGGCATTATCGAGCTTCCGGTGGAATATGCGTCGTCCAGCTCTATAAACTTAAATTCCCAGGAGCACCAGAGTATTATCTCCTCGGAAAATCTCGAAAGGTGCATCATCAGCATGGACAGCGCCGAACATAATTCTATAGCATAATCGCGGTCGCTCACCCCGTCAAGACTGTTCAGCGTTATATCCGAAAACCCGAGCAGCTCGGCGGTGCGCCGCCTGTTAAGCGGATAAGTAGTTCCCGCCAGCGCGCAGGAGCCCAGCGGCATAACGTCCATGCGGCGGTAACAATCCGCCAGCCTTGACAGGTCGCGCACGAACATCTGCGAATACGCCATAAGATGATGGGCAAAGGTTATCGGCTGAGCGCGCTGCATGTGGGTATATCCCGGCATGACGGTATCAAGGTGCTGCTTTGCGATATCGGTGACCGTCACGATAAGCTCCCGCACCTTAGCAAATATATCCTCGGTCTCGTCCTTGAGATACAGCTTTAAGTCAAGCGCCACCTGGTCGTTTCTGCTGCGGGCGGTATGCAGCCGCTTGCCCGCGTCGCCGGCACGCTTAGTAAGCTGTGCCTCTATGAACATGTGTATGTCCTCGGCCTCAGGGTCAAAGGAAAGCCTGCCGCTGTCAAGGTCGCTAAGTATCTCCTTAAGGTTCTTAACTATTATCTCGCTTTCGGCTTTGTCTATTATCCCCTGCTCGCCGAGCATCGTCGCGTGCGCAATAGACCCCGTTATGTCCTGACGGTACATGCGCGAATCAAAGCTTATCGACGAATTAAAATCGTTCACATCGGAGGCTATCTCCTTAGAAAAGCGCCCCGCCCACATCATTTTGTCCATTATCCGCCGGTTTTCCTTTCCCGTAAAACATTCAGCAGGGGAAAATGCCGCGCACCTTCCCCCGCAGTGTGTTTATTTATAATAAGTAATTACTTGTTGTTCTTTTCACGTTCCTTATCAAGCAGCGCCTTGACCTTAATAGGCAAGCCGAACAGGTTGATAAAGCCCTTGGAATCGTACTGGTCGTAAACGTCGTCCTCGCCGAACGAAGCGAAATCCTCGCTGTACAGCGTATAGGGTGAGGTTACGCCCGCGTTTATTATGTTGCCCTTGTAGAGCTTTAATTTTACCTCGCCGGTAACGGTCTCCTGAGTCTTGTCAACGAACGCGTCCATAGCCTCTCTGAGCGGAGTGTACCACTGTCCGTTGTATACAAGGTCGGCGTATTTCTGCGCAAGACCGTATTTGTAATGCTGGGTCTCCTTGTCAAGGCAGATAGTTTCGAGTACCTCGTGAGCATGATAAAGTATCGTGCCGCCGGGAGTTTCGTATACGCCGCGGGACTTCATGCCGACTAAACGGTTTTCTACCACGTCGAACAAGCCTATACCATTCTCGCCGCCCAGCTTGTTGAGCGTCTTTATCAGCTTTACGCCGTCCATCTTCTCGCCGTTCAGCGCAACGGGTATTCCCTTTTCAAAGGAAATGGTGATATAAGTCGGCTTGTCGGGAGCCTGCTCGGGGGATACTCCCAGTTCCAAAAATCCCTCTTTATCATACATCGGTTCGTTGGCGGGATCTTCAAGATCCAGTCCCTCGTGAGAAAGATGCCAGAGGTTCATATCCTTTGAATAGTTGGTCTCTTTGGTGAGCTTTACCGGTATATCGTGAGCCTGCGCGTACTCTATTTCCTGCTCTCTTGATTTGAATTCCCATACTCTCCAGGGAGCGATTATCTCCATTTCGGGAGCTAACGCCTTTATGGTAAGCTCAAAACGTACCTGGTCGTTGCCCTTGCCGGTGCAGCCGTGGCAGATAGCGTCCGCGTTCTCCTTGCGCGCTATTTCCACCAGTCTTTTAGCTATCGGAGGACGCGCAAAGGAAGTACCCAGCAGATAGCCCTCGTATTTTGCTCCCGCCTTTAACGTCGGGAAGATAAAGTCGTTTACAAACTCATCCTGTATATCCTCGATATACAGCTTGGAAGCGCCGGACTTTTTCGCCCTTTCTTCCAGTCCCACTATCTCGGAATCCTGACCTACGTTTCCCGCAACGCAGATGACCTCGCTGCCGGGATAATTTTCATGCAGCCACGGGATAATAATGGAGGTGTCCAGTCCTCCGGAATATGCCAATACTATCTTTTTGATCTCTTTAGCCATTGTGATATCTCCTTATCTGTTTTTAACGCTATATTGAATATTATACACATTTCATGCAGATTGTCAAGGATTTTTATGCGTAAAAATGTATAATATACTGTATATTTTGTATATTTTTTGAATTTTTGCAAATTTTGCAGAATTTTTTGGATTGACATATATAAAAAATAGGGATATAATAATATATAGGACCTGCAAGGGAGGACGGAAAATGCTGCTTAGCAAAAAGCTGGAAGTGCTGATAAAGAGAAACGGATACAAAAAGACCGAGTTTGCGGACGACGCGGGTATAACCTATCGCGCTCTGGCTAATTACCTAAACGGCAGCCGCAGACCGCGCGGAGCTATACTCCAAAAAATGGCGCAGCTGCTGCATACCTCCGTTGAAGAATTGTCGGACGGTGCGGACATCGTGCTTTCCTCCGACGAAAAGCTGTATTTTGAGGGCGCGTCGGACAGAAAGCTGCTCGAGCAGGCGGACGAGGCTTTGCAAACGCTGGACGATATATTTTCCTCCGATATGGACGAAAAGGATAAGACCGCGTTTTTTAATTGTATCGCGGAAAAATATTTCGCGTCAAAAGCAAAAAGTTGATTTTTTCAAAAAAATTTGCGATTTGCTGTTGACAAACGCGGCTTAAAGTGATATACTGATAGTAACAGTTGAGCAACTGTTCAAATGAAAGGACTTAAAATGTCGAACACTATACCGGAAAAGGACACAGAGCTTTGCAAATCGAACATCATCCACGACGAGGTAGTGGCAAAGGTGCGCGAGGGCATGCTTGAAAAAGAGCAGTTTGAAAAGCTGTCGGTATTTTTCAAGGCTATAAGCGACGAAACAAGGATAAAAATACTCTACTCGCTGTCCATTTCCAAAATGTGCGTATGCGACCTTGCGGCGCTGCTCGGTATGACAGTATCGGCTATTTCCCACCAGTTAAGAGTGCTGAGAGCCGCTGAGCTGGTAAAGACCGAAAAGCAGGGCAAGGTAGTATACTATATGTTAAGCGACGAACACGTAAACACCGTATTCGGCAACGCCATAGAGCATATAATGGAATGAAATTTTTTTGACCTTATATTTGAACATTTATTCAATTATTCAATGTAAATATGAAAGGAAACAGGCAGATGGAATATAAATATATTCTTGACGGACTTGACTGCGCCAACTGTGCGGAAAAAATACGCAGCTCGGCGGAAAAGCAAAGCGGTATAAGCTCTGCGGCGATGAATTTCATGCGCAAGGAGCTTACGGTGACGGCGGAGCATATCGGCGAGGAGGAGCTTTTTTTCAGGATATCAAAGGTAGTTTCGGCTATAGAGCCGGACGTTACGGTAATTGCAAAAAAGGACTACACCGACAAGCCCGAGAGCCATAAAGCGGATATAATAAAGATAATACTTTCCGCGGTATTTTTTATTGCGGGATTTGTAACGGAGCATTTTATCGCGCATGAGGGCATACCTCATATCATCGCGCTTTCCTGCTATCTTATTGCCTACATCATAAGCGCGGCGGAGGTGGCCGTCGCGGCGGTAAAGGCCGTCGCGGCGCGCAGCTTTTTCAACGAGAACACGCTTATGCTTATAGCGAGCATCGGCGCGATAATCCTCGGCGAATATGAAGAAGCGGTGGCGGTAATGCTGTTCTATTCGGTGGGAGAGCTGTTCCAGAGCATAGCGGTGAACCGTTCCCGCCGCAGTATAAACGCGCTTATAAAGACGCGGCCGGAATCTGCCGAGCTGCTTTGCGACGGTGAATACATTACGGTATCGCCGGAGCAGGTGCATTCCGGCTCGGTGATAAGGGTGCGCGCCGGAGAAAAAGTTCCGCTGGACGGAATAATATTAAGCGGCTCTACCTCGGTGGACACCTCCGCGCTTACCGGAGAAAGCATACCGCGCGATATAAGCGAGGGCGACGAGGTAAAAGCGGGCAGCGTGAATATCTCCGGCACCGTTACTGTAAAGACTACAGCGGAATTTGCCGACACCGCGGTATATAAAATGCTGGAAACGGTAGAAAACGCGGCTCAGAAAAAGACCAGGACCGAAAATTTCATCACGGTTTTCGCAAAATACTACACCCCCGCGGTGGTGGGGCTTGCGGTGCTGCTGGCGGTCATTCCTCCGCTGTTTACCGGGTTTGACTTTGCAACATGGGTACAGCGCGGACTGATATTCCTTGTCATCTCCTGCCCCTGCGCACTTGTCATTTCGGTGCCGATGGGATATTTCGCGGGGATAGGCAAGGCCTCCTCGCGCGGCGTTCTGGTAAAGGGCAGCAACTATCTTGAATCCTTCGCTAAGGCGGGAACGGTGCTATTTGACAAGACCGGCACGCTTACCGAGGGGAAGTTCAAGGTCAGCGGCATTTATCCCGACGGGCTGACTGAACAGGAATTACTGGAAATATCGGCTTATGCCGAAAGCAGCTCCAATCACCCGATAGCGTTATCTGTGACCGAAGCATACGCAAAATCCGTAGACGCAACTCGGCTCACCTCCTGCGAGGAGATCGCAGGAAAGGGCGTGCGTGCGACGGTCGACGGCAGGCAAATACTTTGCGGCAGTGCAAAATTCCTTTTAGAAAATGGCATAACCTGCCCAAATCAGTCGGGTACTGCGCTTTACATTGCTCGTGACGGAAAATACATCGGCTGTATCACGATATCCGATAAAATAAAGCAAAGCGCGCAAAGCACCGTAGCGGAGCTTAAACGGCGCAGGATAAAAACTGTCATGCTTACCGGCGACAGTGAGGACGCCGCGGCAAAGGCGGCTAAGGAGCTTGGTATCGACGAATATCACAGCGGATTAATGCCGGACGATAAGCGCGAGATCACCGAGCGGGAAAAAACAAGGCTTGGCGGCAAAAAGCGCGTTATCTTCGTAGGCGACGGCATCAACGACGCTCCCGTGATCGCACAGGCGGACGTAGGGGTTGCGATGGGCGCGGGTGCGGACAGCGCGATAGAGACCGCCGACGCGGTGCTGATGAACGACGACCCGCACACGCTGATAGACGCGATAGAGATAAGCGGCCGCACCAACTCGATAGTTATGCAGAACATAGTTTTTGCGCTCGGCGTAAAGCTGATAATACAGATACTGGGCGTCCTCGGACTTGCGAATATGTGGGCTGCGGTATTCGCCGACGTGGGTGTAACGATACTCGCGGTATTAAACTCATTAAGATTATTAAGAAAATAACATCACTACAATACAAAAATCGTACCCCGTCTTTCGGCGGGGTTAGGCTGTAGAAAAAGTGTTCAAAAGCCGGAAGGAAAGAGGAGTATGAGGGGAAAACCATCAGGGTTTTCACCCTCATTAGTGATAAGTGCCGCTCGTAGAGCGGCAAAAATGAGCAAGTATGTGCTGACATACTTGCTCATTTTTTGGTCAGCTTGTCGAAAAATCCGACCGCAGGGAGGTTTTTCGACAAGCTGACCCCGCCTTTCGGCGGGGTAATTTTATGCGTTATTTCTTATCTTTTTTACTTTTGCGTCGGAACACTATCGCTGTCAACGAGAATGCGGAACCCGTGATAAGCGCGGCGGTCACGTCTAACCTTATTCCGGTGCTGGGATTGTTGTCCTTGTCGTCCGGCTGAGCGGTTGCGTCTCCGTCGGTATCAGTGGGCTTGCTCGTTTCCGGCTCGCTGGTGGGAGCACTTGTTTCCGGCTCACTTGTAGGAGCACTCGTTTCCGGCTCACTTGTAGGAGCACTTGTCTCCGGCTCGCTGGTAGGCGCGCTTGTTTCCGGCTCGCTGGTAGGAGCGCTGGTTTCCGGCTCACTTGTAGGAGCACTTGTCTCCGGCTCGCTGGTAGGTGCGCTGGTTTCCGGCTCGCTGGTAGGAGCGCTGGTTTCCGGCTCGCTTGTAGGAGCACTCGTTTCCGGCTCACTTGTAGGAGCGCTGGTTTCCGGCTCGCTGGTAGGAGCGCTGGTTTCCGGCTCACTGGTAGGAGCGCTGGTCTCCGGCTCGCTTGTGGGTGCGCTGGTTTCCGGCTCGCTCGTAGGAGCACTGGTTTCCGGTTCGCTGGTAGGAGCGCTGGTCTCCGGCTCACTGGTCTGCGGCTCATTATATACGTTGGTGAACAGCATTTCGGTATCGCCGCTGATTTGCGCGTTAAGCTTGCCATTACCGTCGTCGGTCACCGTTACATTAAAGCGGTAAGACTTATCGTCGTAGGTGATATTTTCGTCAGAGCCCTTAGTTTCGGTAACGGTATAGGAATGATCGCCCGGCTCGGTAAACTCCATATCGCTTAAATGCTTGGATTTTTCGCTGTCCGAACCGCTTATAGTTATTATCTCGCCGCTTAACGTATCGGAGTCTGTCACCGCAAACTCAAAGCTATCCTCCGCTTTCCACTCTCTGCCGGATAAGCTCTTTGTTATGGTGAAATTATCGCCCTTTACGGTAACCGGAGCGGCTTTATAAGTGTTAGTAAAGCTGATATCATCGTTGCCGCTGACGGTAAGGGTCATACTGCCGTCGCCGTTATCTTCGGCGATCACGGTAAGCTTGTAAGTGTTCTTATCAAAGGTGATACCCGCGGAGGTGCCGCCGGTCTCCTTTACCTCAAATTGATACTCTCCCGGCGTGGTAAATGTGATATCCTCAAAGTGTCCGCTTATTGCGCCGTTTTCTCCGTCCCTGCCCTCTATCAGAAGTACCGGAACATTGATCTCCTTAGGACCGGAAAGCTGCTGCAGCTCGAACGCGAACACGTCGCCGGTCTTCCAGTCTCTGCCGGAGAGATTTTTCGTTACCGTCAGTTCTTCCTCTCCGATAAGCGTCTGACGGGCGGAGTAGGTATTTTCAAACAACAGCTCGTCTTCAAGGTAAACGTTGCCGTCCTTGTCGGTTATCTTTACCACCTCGGCGGAAAGATGTCCTTCGTTATCGTCCGAAACGTAAAGCTCTATGGTGTATTCCTGCGCGGAATATTCCACGCCGCCGGGAGTATCGCCGGACTTTTGCCTTACAGTAAAGGTGTAAAGTCCCGCATTGTTGAATATTACCTGATCGAATCCCAGCCCGTAGAAGTCGGACTGCTGTTCGCCTTTCTTTACGGTGATGTCCGGCGGCAATGTTATGCTGTCAATATCAACGCCCTCCGGCACTTCGTCAAGCGTTATCGAATAGGTGAAAGAATCTTTATCCGTCCAATCTCTGCCGACAAGCTTTGCATTCACCTTGGGCGGCCATGCCTCGCCCGAGGCGCTGTAAACATTCCTGAACGTCAGCAGCCCGTTTCTTCCGCCCTCGGCCGAAACCGTAAGCTCACCCTTCATGTCGTCGGTGACGGTAACTGTGATATCGACAGGCCCGGCATACTCAACACCGAACAGTCCGGTATCCTTTTCCGTGACGGTAAAGGTATATACTCGTTGTTCCTCGCCGTTTGACTTAAAGATAATATCGCCTATCTCACATTCGAGATTGTCGGTATCGTTACCTATTACCATGTCATCCGCGTTATCCGGCAGCAGTATGAATCCATCGGTCACTGCCTGCTTTGTAACCTCATCGGCGGGAGTAAGAGTAAATCCGAACTTGTCGCTTTCAAGCCAGTTTCTTCCGGTAAAGAGTTTTCTTGTCCGCAGCGTTCCGGCTCTCAGCGTCGTATCGGCGTAATATTCGTTGGTAAACTCCAGCACGCTGTCGGTGGCTATTACCTCGCCGTTCTTTCTTACCTCGGTGACCTCCGGTTCAAGACGGCCGTTGCCCTCGTCCAAAACATAGACAGTCAGGGTATAAACGCTGTCGTCATAGCTGATACCGCCAAGCCCGGTGTCATTCTCAAAGATAGAGAACACATATTCTCCGGGCGTACTGAATACCACGTTGTCAAATTGTCCGGTATAGCTTTCGGCGTCCTGCCCGCCCTTAGTTATAACAAGGTCTGCGGGGAGAGTAAAGCCGCTTATATCCACGCCGTCCGGCGCTTTATCCAGCGTTATACCAAACGAATACTTATCATACTCGCCGTCCCACTTTCTGCCGGTAAGCGTTTTAGTCACTTTCGGCGGCCAGATACCGGTCGCGCTGTAGCTGTTTTCAAATTCCAGCGCCGCGGTGTTATCCGCCTTTACGGTGAGAACGCCGTCATTATTCTCATCGGTAACGGTAACGGTCACGGTATATTTATGCGTGCTGTCGTAGTCTATACCGTTGTTTTCTCCGCCCGCCTTTTCCTCTATGGTAAAGGTGAAAATTCCGGGCTTAGTAAACTCTACCGCGTTGTCAAAGACCTCGGTATAGCTGTTGCTGTTGCCGTCCTTGTTTGCTATAACTAAGCTTTCGGGGTAAGTAACAGTGGATATATCCGCGCCCTGAGCTTTATCCAGAGTCAGCGCAAATTCAAATCGGTCAAAGCTCTGCCACTTCCTGCCGGTAAGCGTCTTGCGTATTACAGGCGACCAGCTGCCGTTTGCATTATAAATGTTTTCAAAGTCCAAGGTCTTTGTGTTGCTGTAGTTATCCTGCGTGCCGTCCTCGTTTATCACAGTGACGTTTTCCGGCTCGTAGCTGAGAACGCCGTCAAGCTTTTTGTCTGTTACCTGTAGGATTATTTGATATTTTGTCTTATCGTAATCGACGCCCTTGCGTATTGTTTCGCCGTCGGTTTTCTCGGTAACGCTGAACACATACTCTCCGGGCTTTGAAAATTCCACCGCGTCAAATGCTTTAGTAATATACCCGTCGGTAACTCCGTCGGAAAGCTGTATCACCAGATCATCCGGCATTCCCACCTCGTCGAGGTTTACGTTATCCGGCCACTTTTCAAGGCTGATATGGAAAATAAATTTATCGTTCTCGTCAAAATCTCTGCCGGTAAGCGTCTTTTTAACGACAGGCGGCCATGTACCGGAGGCGGTATAGATATTTTCAAAGCCCAGCGTCGGGATATCCCCGTCGCCGGAATACAGCACCTCGCCGCTTTCGGTGCCGTCGCTCGCGGTCTTTTGAGTAAGCTTTGTAAGCTTAGCTGTGAGACTGCCCTTAAAGTCGTCGGTAAACAATACTTCGGCTACATATTCCGACTTATCGTAGGACACGCTGTAAATATTGTTGTTCTTGTCGTCCTCTTCGTCCTTTTCGGATATGATAAACTCGTACAGCGTTTTTTCTTCACCGCTGGGACTGAACGTTACGCTGCCAGGCTTTGTAGATACCGTGTTTTGAGTACGCGGTACTCCCTCTCCGGTAACTACAGCCTCTTCGGGAAGCGTTACATACTCGCCCTCGCCGTTTATATCCACGTCAAACATAAACTTATCGGTGGAAAGCCATCTTCTGCCGTTAAGCGTTTTGGATATTTTCGGCAGCAGATCGGATACCAGCACGGGCTCATAGCTGTTGACAAAGCTAAGCACAACCTCCGGGATATCTGTTTGTGAGGTGTCAAAGCTGTAAAGAACGTTATCCTTATCCTTAACGGTAACCTTTGCGATAGTCTGCCCCTTAGTATTATCCGTACCGGTGACCGTCACATTGTATTCCTTATCGGAATAGGTAAGTCCCAACTTATCCTTCGGCACTTTTTCGCTTACGGTAAAGCTAAAGCTGTCCCCCGCGTTCACATCAAAGCCAAACGCCTGATGGCGGGAATTGCCGCCGCTGCTTTCGCTCTTATCGGTGATAGCGCTGATATCCACATCGGGAATATTTTCTCCGGCAAGCTCAAAATCAAAGCTGTCAAAATCCTGCCACGGTCTGCCGATAAGAGTCTTTTCTATATCAAACTCCACCGCTGCGGGTTTTGTACTATATACGTTTGTAAACTCTATGCCGTCAACAGCTTCTTCAAGCTTGTAGGAAACCGAAATATCCAGCGTGCCGTCGGTTTTATCGGTGACGGTAACGTAAGCGTGATATTCGCTATTGTCATAGGTTGTTCCCGGAATACCGCCCTGCTTTTCTTTTACGGTGAATTCGTAATCTATGCTGTTCTCTCCCGCAGCAAATTCGATATTTTCAAGCTCTATACCGATATCGCCGGACGCCGTGCCGTCAGTTACTTCTGCGGTCTTGCCGTCCAATGTAAGAGGAGTAAAGAACATTTTTTCCGCAAGCACCGCGTCTTTAGCCGCGGCGTTATATGCTACCGCATTGAAGCTGAATATGTCGGAATCGAACCATTCGTTATTTGCTCTTCCGGTAAAGGTCTTTGTAACCGGCAGAACTATCTTTCCGCTTGCGCTGTAGGTGTTTATAAAGTCTGCGGATATATCCGACTTTGCGGTAAGCTTACCTTTAAGGTCGTCGGTCACGGTGACGGTCACAAGGTATTTTGTATCGTCGTACTTTATACCCTTGTACACGTTGTTTTTATCCGCGCCGTCGGGTATAGCTTCGGTTATGCCGAATACATACTCGCCCGTCTTTGTAAAGGTAATATTGCTAAACGGCAGGTCGTATTTCGTGCCGGAAGCTGCGGTCATTCCGGTAAGCGTAATGCTTTCGGAATACTCCATACCCTCCGGAACATTATTGCCGTTAAAGCTCTCAAGCTCGATATTAAAGCCGAAGCTGTCCTTTTCATTCCAGTCCCTGCCGGTAAGCGTCTTAGCGGCCTTAGGAGTCCAGCTGCCTTCGGTTTTGTAGACGTTTTCAAAGCTTATGGCCAATACGTTCTTACCGTCCTTATCGGTCAGCTTGCCGTAAAGGAATTTAAGATTTCCCTGCTGATTATCTATCACCTGTACGGTAAGATAATAGCTTGTATCGTCGTAGGTTATACCCTCGATATCGCCGGACTGCTCGCTTATCTCGAATATGTAAGTTCCCGCCTTATTAAAGGTTATCGCGCCGAATTTTCCGGTCTTCTCTCCGCTTTTGCTGTCGCCGCTGATAGTAATATCGCTGTCGGCAAGCAATATATCTTTATCGTCGCATGCCTGCTTTGTGATATCATCATACGGCTTTATCGTAAAGTCAAAGCTGTCGGTATCAAGCCATATATCGTCCTGCCGTCCTACAAGCGTCTTATGAACGGTAAGCAGCGAATCTCTGTTTAATGTGGCGGAGGACGCGGTGTAAGTGTTGTTAAACGTGACCTCTTTGCCTCCGCTGACGCTCAGCGTTCCGTCAAGGTTATCGGTAAGTGTGACTTCCACCGCGATCTCGGTTTTATCATACTTAACGCCGTTTGAATCCTTGCCCTCTTCCGCGATAGTGAAGATATACTTCTTTTGACGTTCACCGGCAGCAAAGGTGATATTATCAAACGATATTTCGCCAAAGCCTTTGGTGCGCCCGTCCTCGCCGTAAACATCACTGCCGTTATTTATCACGACGTCAGCCGGCAGGGTGATTTTATCGCCGGCGTAAATTTCAGACGGCGCTTTAATGGTAAAGGTAAACTCGTCTCCGTTGTTCCAATCTCTGCCGATAAGCTGCTTTATTACCTTTATACTGTCCGCGGCAAGCTTTCCGGATGCGGCGTAGCTGTTTGTAAATTTATATCCGGTCGAGATATTGTCAACGTAGGTATCGCTCATCTTTGTTACAAGACTTCCCTCGTTGTTATCCGTTACTTCAATGGTGACGGTCTGCGGCTCGGCGTAGGTTATACCGTCTACCGTGCCGCTCTCGCTCTCGGATATTTCAAAGGTGTATGTTCCCGGCTTGCTGAAAGTTATCGTCTCAAAAGCAGCGTTATATCCGGACGTTTCGCTGTTTATATTGACTGTACTTTCGGGTATATAAACGCCGTCGGGGTCGCCGTCGGTAAGCTTTATATTAAAGTCAAAGCTGTCATATTCGCACCAATCCCTGCCGTTTAACACCTTTGAAACGGTCGGCGTCCAACGAAAGTCTTCGGGAGAATAAACATTGTGAAATTCAAGCGGCATATCCCCGTCGGAAATCGCAGCGGCGCTGACGGGACCGTCAGCGGATTTCTCTACTTTGGTAACTTCCGCTTTAAGTCCGCCTTTTTTATCGTTGGTAAGGCTTACGGTCACGGTATATTCCGCGGGGTCGTAATTTACTCCGTAAATAGTATTACCGCCGTATTTCTGAGATACCTTGAATTTATAAACCGCGGGGTTTCCATCATCGTCAAAAGTCACGCCTGTGAATGTTATCTCGCCAAAGCCGTTTGTATGTTCATCTGTTTTATCGGATATCTCTATCGAATCGGGCAGGGTGACGGTACCGCCGTAATCTTCGACAGGCTGGATATTAAAGGCGAATATATCCTTAGGGAGCCACTTATTTTCCGGTCTTCCGGTAAGGGTAGCAAGCACCGTTATGCTGTCGGCGCTCAAAGTACCGCTTGCCGAATAGCTGTTTACAAATTCAAGATCAATGTCATCTATATCCGCGACCGGCTCTCCGTCGATAGTTACGGATTTTATTTCCAGCTCGCCCTCGTTGTTATCCTTTACTTCGACTTCAAACTTTCTGTCAAGATCATCGCAGGTAAGACCTACGTCTGATTTCAATACTTCACTGAAAATAAATTCATAGCTGCCCGCTTTTAAGAACGTTACGCTGTTATTAACGGTTTTGGTTTCGTTTGAACTGTCAATGCTGTGTGTACCATCAGAAATATCGATATAACCGCTCATATCGTCACTTTCTATTTCGGTATCTTCATATTTTACGGACGATATCGAAAATCCAAAGCTGTCATCTGTATCCCACGGTCTGCCCTCCAGCTTTTTGGTAACGTCAAAGGACAGCACAGCGCCCTCGGCTTTATAGCTGTTGGCAAATTCTAATTTTTCTTTAGAATAGCTTTCGCCGTCTTTTTTGACCTCCGCCGTTATTTCATCATCATTAATAACGCCGTCAAAATCCTTTTCCTCGATTTTCAGCGTGATACTGTATGTGCTATTGTCGTAAGTTATTCCCTTTGTATCGCCGTCGGGGATATCCTCTTTAACGGTAACGATATACGAAGCGGTGTTTTCTTCGTTATAGGTCACATTGTCAAGGCTTATATTAAATACTCCGTCGTGCTCATCGGATGTAGAGCCTATCTCTATCGTATTCTTGTCAGCTGTAACGTTGGCCGCCGCAGTGGAAAGCTTGTAGCTGAATTTATCGCCGGCAAGCCATTTATCGCCCTCTCTGCCGGTAAGCTCCTTATGCACCCGGATCTGATATGTTCCTTTTGCGGAATAAGAGTTAGTGAAAGAGATCTCATCGGCAGACTCGCCGTCCTTTGTTATTGTGGAAGTTATATTCAGCGTTCCTTTATCGTTATCCGTTGCGGTAAGCGTTACTTTATACTCCGACTTATCGTAGGTTATTCCCTTTTTATCACCGTTGGGAATATCCTCGGCAACGGTAAAGTTATACTCGCCCGCTTTATCAAGCGTAATGCTTATCTTGCCGGGCTTATCCTCAGCGGTCGCCGGATCAGTGGTAATTACTGCCGTTGCCGGATTTTTGGTATCTTCGGTAACTGTAAAGTTAAATTCGTCGCCTGTTATCCAGTCTCTTCCGTTAAGCGTCTTGGAAACTTCAAAATCCGCCGTGCCTTTAGCAGTATATGTGTTGGCAAAGGAAACGGAGCTTTCAGCAACGTATTTGCTGTCTTCGCTGCCTTTTTGCACGCTGACGGGTTCTATCTTAAAGGTGTTATCGGTGTTCTTGGTTATTTTTACCGTTACAGTGTATTTGCTTTCGTCATAGGTAATGCCGTCTATAGTTTTACCGCCGTTTTGCTCGGTAATGATAAACTTATATTCGTAATATCCTCCGTCAACATACCCCGGATCGCCGGCTTGGAATTTAAGATTTTGCGCATAGATATAAAGATAGTCGTATCTGCTTTGCGGATCGCCGTTTTGCTCGTCATACGCATCTATCGGAACTTCGCCGTCGTTTCTCAGTTCCAGTAAACTGGCATCTATCGCCTGTTGTGCCGCTTCGTCGGGGCTTGCGGTAAAGGCGAAACTGTCGTTAATACCGCCCTCAGCCGTCGTGTTCCACAGCTTTTCACGACCGCTCATCGTCTTGTTTATACGGACATATCCCACCGCAGAATAGGTATTTACAAAGGTTACGGACGCGGCGCTAGCTTCGGCAGAACTGTTTTTCTCATCGCCGCCGGTAATTTCGCAATCAGCGACAAGCTCGCCCTCGCCATTATCCGTGACCGTCACGGTAAGGGTATAGGTATTATTGTCGTAGGTGACGTTGTCCTTTATGCCGCCATCCGGCAGCTTTTCGGTTATCTCAAAAGTATATGTTCCCGCTTTATAAAAACGCAGAGTTTTTTCTATACTTCTTCCCGAATCAGTGAGCTCGGCCGTCTGAGTCAAATGTTCATCTGTAAACGGCGTTTCGCCGCCATCGGAAAGCATGACCGCGTTTTCATCGCCGTCGGTCAACGCTATATCAACATTGAATATATCGCTGCTGTTCCAATCCCTGCCGGAAAGCGTCTTGTTAAGCTTAAGCTCTGCCTCGGCATAAGCCTTGTTGGTAAACGGCAAAGTGACAGTAACTTCATCGGCAGCATCGGTTTTTGCAGATCCTTCGGCAACTACATAAGACGCGGAAACGTTAAGCTTGCCGTTCGGTATATCGCCAGTATCGTATCCGTTTGTGACATCTACATCTATTTTATACGATCTTCCGTCATAAACGATATTTTTGTCAGTCCCCGATCGCTCGCTGACGGTAAAGGTATATTTGCCCGGCTTTGTAAAGACTATATCGGCGCTTTCTTTTTGGACGGGCTCGCCGCTTATGCTGCCGTCATCGTCGATTGTTGCCGCTCTGACATGAACAGAATCGTAAAAACGATAACCTGTTTTGTCACTGTTAGTGCTGTCGTCGATATTAAAGGTGAAGCTGTCCCTATCCGTCCATGCTCTTCCCTGGAGGGCCTTTTCTATGTCAAGCGTCAGAGTGCCTTTTTCGCTGTAGGTGTTGATAAAATTGAACTCCGTGTTTGACATCAGCGGCGCGAATTTATTTGTATCACTCGGCGCGCCTATGGTATATTCAAGGTTAAGCGTGCCGTCGAGATTATCGGTCGCCCTGATATAAACAATCTGGTCGTTCGCCCATTCAATGCCGCCGGTTCCGTCATGAGTTTCGGAAATGGTAAAGCGGTAATATCTGTTGTTATCTCCGGTTGCGCTTGTCGGCTGTGTAAATGTAATAGTTCCTAACTGACCCTGTCCTTTTTTCGAACCGTCTGTGGGCTTTTTGATATTGATAGAAGTTCCCGTTGACGGCATTTTTACACCGCCTGCCGTACCGTAAGTTCCGCTGCTTGGCTGGTTTTGGCGGATCCTGAAAGTAAAGCTGTCATCCTCGTGCCACGGTCTGCCCTCTAATGTTTTGGCGATCAACGGAGACCATTCCGCGGTGGTGGCATAAGTATTCGTAAATGTAAATGCGTGTCCCGCTGCCTCTTTCGAATGTACTTGATTGTCTATTTCACCGTTATCTTTATAAGTGACAGTACATGTGTAGGATTTTTTTGTTGTTTCGTTTGTCAGAGTATAGATTATTTTATCAATATGAGTGGTATCGGGATTATCGTCATAAAGCTCCGCCTTGAGCGTGTATTCGGTATCGTCGTAGGTTATACCCTGATATACGTTGCCTGTCGCGTCTGCCGGTATAGTCTGCTTTATTTCAAATGTATACTCCAACGGTTTAGAGCCGCTGCCGTCCGAATCAGGCTCAAATGTCACGCCTGAAAAATCTATATCTTCAAGTTCAACGCTGTATGCCCTGTGTTGGCTGTCAGTTGTATTTCTGTCTATTGAAATATTATATGTTCCGGTGTCCTTGTCAAATAATTCCTCAAGAGCCTTAAATTTGATATGTCCCTCTTTAAGCGCGTTGGTGGTCAGATCATTATCGCCGGATATGGTAAAATTAAACTTGTCGGTTGCAAGCCATGACTCGCCGGTTCTTCCTGTAAGATCGGCGTTGATATAATATGAGGTTTTTGAATCAAGCTCCGCTACACTGTAGGTGTTGGTAAACTGTACCGCGTCCACCGTTTCGGCGTTTCTGGTAATGGAGGTTACCGTCGGGTTGAGATTCGCCAGCACTTCTTCCGAGCTGTCGTATTCCGTTTTTCCTTCATCAACAAAGGTCAGACCGACGGTTACGGTTATCACATATTCGGCTGTGGAATAGGTTATTCCGCCTTTCTTTTCTGCGGGGGTAACTTCGGTTATCTTAAAGGTAAACGTACCGGGGTACGGGAAAGTTATTTTACTGTCGCCATCGGAATCTTCAATCGCTTTGTTGTTTTTCCAACTGAAATCATTTTTCGATATTGCGGTGGAAAGGACTTTTACGCTGTAATTCTTCCTGCCGCCCATGTCCAGAAAATCGGTGCCTTTATCTATCGTAAGCGTTTTACCATCGTCCTTAAACTGTGCAAAGTCGCCCAGTTCTTCCTCGTTGAATTCAACCTTACTATGATCATATCCCTCAAGCGACAAGTCGTAATCTGTCAGCTTGATATTAAAATCAAAGCTGTCGGTATCGTTCCAGCCTCTGCCGGAAAGCACCTTTCTTATGGTAAGATTATCGTCGGGCTTTGTATTGGATATTACCAATTCAACAACGTTGCTGGTTTTTTTGAAATCGTCAGGTCCTACTACACGGTACTCGCTTGCCGCAGTAACGGCGTATCCGGCCGGGGCAAACAACTCGCGTATAACGTATTTGTTATTTATATCCAGACCGTGGAAAGTCAGCATACCGTTGCTGCGGGTGGTTTCATCGTCGTATAAATGCTTGTTCAGCCATATGACAGCCGCTGCGGCTTTACTTCTATCCTCGCCCTTTTGATCTGCTATATTGTTCTTTACCGCCGTTAACGGATCATCAAAAGCTTTATCTTCCTTAGTAAATTCATACAGTCTGAATACCGCGCCGGACAGTAACAAATCGGTATCGGCTCTTGTATCTATGGTTCCGTCTGCTAATACGATTGAAGAATCCGCCTTGGTTATCTCTATTACGCCGGACCTTGTACTGTTAGTAACGGCAAAGGAGTTTCCGGAGGCAAGCTGCTGATAGTCAACGGTAGCCACGACCGGAGCAACGTCCTTTTCCTTATCATCGCCTGAAAGAGCGCTTTCCGAGCCCATAGGCTTAGCCGCCTGCCAGTTGTCTTTGTAAGCGTCCCATTTTACCTTGCCCTCGGTGGTGCCGTCTTTTTCCAGATCGTCTATATCATATTCTCCGTCGCTATTCGTATCTGTAATGATAAAGTAGTACGGCGTTCCGACCATGTCGCTATATTCATTGGTAAAGCTGTTGTAAGCAAATTCAAACTTATATGCCGCGCCTTTCCATACAAAATACTCCGCGGTAACAGCATAATCATCCACTTCCTTACCGTCTATCGTCTTAGTCAGATAAGGATAGTTGTAGGAGTTCTGCTCCATTATCGAGATATTATGGCGGTCATGCACGCCGGTAGCGTTGTTTGTAAGATTGTAGGAAAGCTCCAGCGTGACCGGAGGTTTCTGGCTCCACTCGCCGCTTTCGTCATCTACATTCCAGTTTTTGGAAACGGTTACCGAGATAAAAGGCTCATAATTATACCCTACATTGGTAGCGGTAACGGTAAAGCGGTTTTTTTCCTCGGGTTTTAGTCCGCCATCGCCGCCTATCTTAAACTTCTGTACTTCGGTACCCTTTACGCTTGCACCGTATTCATAAAGATCATACGGACCGCTGGCGGCAGAAGTGTCTGCTTTTAATTTCGATTCATCGGTCGTTGCAGGTATAATACCCGTTGAGGTAGGCACATTAAAGCTCGGATCGGGTCTTACCACCTGATACAGATACTCGGTACCTTTGTCAATATCGTATTCCAGCCCGGTAAAGTAATAGTCGCCCTTAAGGGTGGTAACAGCAGAGCTTACCAGTTCGTAAACAGTTTTGCCGTCTGCGTCAGCAAAATTTTTTATAGAAACAACTTGATTCGATCCATCAACATAACAATATTCTTTGTCGCCGCTCGCAACAAGAGCTTCTGTCTCCTTATACAATTTCAGCGTGATGTTGCTAAGCTCGTGGTCTCCGTCGTTCAGCGGATCAAATACACCTTTACCCTTATCGTTTTTTTCATCAAAGAACACAAATCCGCGCAAGGCAAACACTCCGGTACCCTCATCCGGATCTTTTGTTTCGATCGGAGTATCGGATGATACCGTTTGTGCGGGGATAAACGTCCAGTAATTCGCTATGGCGTAGTCGGTGGTGCTGCCCCAATAGTAATATTTGTCTGAACCTATTGTATAACTTGGCGTAGCATTATCAGTTGGTTTATTGAAACTGGTTGAGTACGTACCACTTTGAGACGCCTTTCCTACAGGGTTCTTAGAACTGTCAAGATAGTCGATGAGTGACTGCTGCGCTGCAACGCTTTTACCAAAATAATCTATCGGATTATTGGTATGGCTGTGGTCACCGATTCGGATATTCGGATAATCCGCAAGTCCATATCGTTTTTCATACAGGGGGTATTCATATCTCCAGTTCCCATAAGTCAAATAATAATTATTGTCTTTATCCTGCTTGATCAGCTCTCCTATATGTTCATCTACAGCCGGGTTACCATTTTTATCAACAGCGTTAATAAATTTATTGTTTTTAACGGCTTCAATTAATTTGGAAAGAGTATATCGGTTGTTTGTATCTTTCGCCCTTTCCTCTATCTTTATTTCGCCTTCGGACAGTCCGGTAGACGCCGCGTTTTCGCCGTAGTATATCGCCGTTTCGTCGTAGTATACTACGCTCTTGGTCGCTTCGTATATATCATCCTTTACAGGATTGCCTTCCTTGGTATAGAGATCATTTACACGGGTCAGCGTTAAGCCTTTCTGCGCCAGCTCCATATCTATTATAGGGAAATGTATCTCTCCCGCTTTTGCGGTAACGGAGTATTTTATCTTTGTTCCCGCTTCGACCTTTGTATTGTTGCCGTCCTTACCGTTCCAGTAAAAGCTGTTGGTGGTGTACGGCGTGACTATGTCGGTTATCTCGGCGGGTTTGTAGACCTTACTGGGTTTACCGTCTTTATCTAAAAATTCCACCTTTATGGTCGCGGTAGTAGCTTCCTCTACGTCAAAGGAGAAATAACCGCCCGCGCCGGCATACAGTTTACCCTCTTTATCCAGACCGGAAAAGCTCAGATTTTTGGCAGGGTCGGGCAATATCGCATTTTCATACAGTATCCCCTCAAGGTCAGACGACGGATATTCAAAGAATATCTTAAACGTCTTGGTAAGGTCGGTGTCCGACGCCTCCGGCATTTTATATTTTACGCCCATTCTGCCGAACGCGCTGTTGTTATTTATATCCTTTGCTGATTTGTAAAGTATATTTCCGGTCGCGGAATCCATTACGCCTCTGTTATTTGCAAACAGCGTAGAAGTATACGGCGAGGCGCCGTTAAGCTCCAGCTTATACAGATAGTTATCGTTAGTCATAACGAAAAACCGCTCATGTATATTTCCCTGCGTTTCGGTGGAAAGCTGATCGGCATAAGTACGGCCGGATTTTATACTGCCGCTTTCGTCCCTTACATTTACCGCCCATGCCGCTATCCAGCCGGGATTGAAGAACGGGTCAAAAACAGGTATGCCGTCCTTGTACTCGTCCATAGTAAATACTTGTTGATATCCGCTGCCTACTTTTTTATAATATTTGGTCGTTGAGACATTACTAGTGCCACCGGTACCACCAATATATTTATCCGCATAGTTATAGACATAAGCTTCCATCGCGGTTTTTATAGAGGTTCCGGTTGCGTTTGTATAATATATATCGGTATCGGGTATCTTCAGCTTATTGTTCCAGTGATAAGTAGTACTTGTATCAAAATAAAGCGACCTGAAATAGAAGGTATATACGCCGGTCTCGGTGACATGGTAAGTAAGCGGCTGGTAATCGCCTGTTGCTCCGGACAGCGCCTGTTTTTCCTTAGCAACGGAGTCTATAAGACCTTCTCCGGATTTCTTGACATCGAAAGACATATAATTGCCGGTAGGTCCGCGTACTACTATATCCTGATCTTCGCCTTTATCTTGACCGACCGGTGTTGTTTTGTCGTTATAACTGTACGCCTTTTGTACGCCGTTTTTGTCCATACCGTAATTGGCATTATAAACGTTGCTGCCGAATTCCAGCGTCTCGCCCGCAAAGGCGTATACATGTATCTGGGTAACTTTCTGCACTCCGCCAAAGGCGCCCGGTCTTGTGGTATAGAACATTCTTACGGTCGTGTCATCACGATAACGTTTCTGATCCGCCGGAGCCACCGTCGTTTCCTCTGCGGATGCGGTGACGGCGCTGCTGCCGTTATTTATTAACGGCAGATCCGTGACGTTGAACATGGTAAGCGCCATGCTTACGCTTAATAAAAATGCAGTTATCCTTTTTAATGTTCCGTTTCTTTTGTCCATGATAAACCCTCCATAAAACCGAACCGATGAAAACGTAATGCTATCGGTAAAGTTAAATAAAAAGCTTTAATACTTTCTCTTATAAATGTTATACGAGAATTTTTTTCTACCAAATTAACTTGTGCGCTAAAAGCGCACAAGTTAATTTATAATATTATAAAACAAAGGGAGGGTGTTGTCAAGACAAATAATAATATTTTCTATGTTTTTTATCGGAATTTTTACATAGTTTTAATAACAAAGTATATTTGTTCCAAAATATGAGTTTTTTATCGCATATTTTTTGTAAAAAAATTCCATAATTTTACTATTGACGATAATTTTTTTGTTCATGTATGTGTTTAAGAATAAACGTTTTCGTTATGAACATAACCTATAAATTCCCAAAACAAAAACGACCCGTCTTAAAAGAAAGGTCGTTAAAATATGGAGCGGCTGATGGGAGTCGAACCCACCTGTCGAGCTTGGGAAGCTCGCGTTCTACCGATGAACTACAGCCGCAAAAGCTTTACATCTGTTATTGTACCACAGATTACATTGTTTGTCAACACGATAGAGCGATAAAAATATCGTAAAAAAACGAAATGCGTTCTGCAAGCGGTTTGCTTGTAGAACGCATTTTTATATTTTAGTTGATTTTTGAAAGGCTTACTCTACCGAATCGGTGCGGTAAATGAACTTCACCTGTCCGTCCATATTATCCGCCGCTCCGGCAAAGCTGCGGTAATCTTTGGATACCTTTATCACCGCGCGAAGTCTTGAGGCGATACCGTCAAGGTCGTTATCCACGAGATCCACCAGCTTTTGTATGCCCTGCTCTCTGAAATCGTTCAGCCCGTCGGAAAGCTGCATTGCGCCGTCATGAAGCTGAGTTATCCCATCGATAAGCGCGGGCACGCCGTCTTTAAGCGTCAGTATGCCGTTGTAAAGCTCCTCTGTTCCCGCGTAAAGCTGCGCACTGCCGTCCTTAAGGTCTCCGGCTCCCGCTTTGAGCTCTTTTGCTCCGTCAGCCGCCTGCGCTACGCCCGCAGTATAATCGCCCAGCCCGTTGTAAAAGGTGTTGTAGCTGTCTAAAGAGGTTTTAAGCGCCGCTACCGACTTTACTCCCTCGCTTGCCGCGGCAAGCTGAGCTTTTACCTCGTCGGACGCCATATTGTCGGTTATCGCCTTTTGTACCTGCGCCTCGGTGTTTTCCTCTATCGTCTTTTTGACGGTATCGGTCTTCATCTGCGCGGTGGTGTTATCCGAGATAGTTTTTGCGATATCCGAGGACGCCATCTGCTGCTTTATATTATCCGAGATGGTTTTCTTTATGCTTTGTGAGGCAAGCTGCGCGGTTATATTATCGTTTATCGTCTTGGTTATTTCAGCGGTCTTCATCTGCGCGCCGGTCTGCTCCGATATGGTCTTTGCTATATCGGAAGAGGACATCTGCGCCGATACGTTCTGCTGTATCTTGTCGGCTATCTGCTCGGTCGCCATTTGCTGCTCGACTGCGGCGGCGAGTTTGGCTTTAGTTGCATCGTCTATCAATCCCGCTGCGACGGCGGCGTCATACTTTTGCTTATCCATGCCCAGCGCCGCCATTATTACCTGTTCTTCCACCGTATCATGAACGACAGCAGTTACCTGCGCAGTGACCTGTTCTTTTACCGCCTCGGTCACCTTTTCGGTGACCTGCTGTTTTACGGTTTCGGCGACCTTTGCGCTTACCTGCTCTTTTACGGCGGCGTTCACCTTTTCAGTGACCTGCTCTTGTACCGCGTCGGTGACTTTTTTGGTAACTTCCGCCTTTACCGCCTCGGTGACCTGCTGTCTGATATAGTCGCGCTTTTCCTCTACCGCCGAAGTAACGGTATCCAACGCCTTTTTATATACCGCGTCCTTGTCGAGTGAGGCTATAACGCCGTCCAGAACCTTATCGTAATTATCTATCGTAAGCTCGGGAACGTCCAGTCCGGAGGCGGTAAGCTGGCTTTGCGCGGTGGAAAGCAGCGTCATAAATACCTGCTTTGCTCCGCCGTTTAAGGTATCGTTATTCGCGGCGATGGTATCCAGCCCGTCGGAAAGCTGCTCCGCGCCGTCAAGCAAAGCCGCCGCGCCGTTATCAAGATCGCCCGCGCCCGCTTTAAGCTCGGCGGCCCCCTCTGCCAGCTTATCTATTCCCGCGGTAAGCTCGCCGGATTTTTCCAGCAGAACGGAAAGCCCGTCATAAAGCTCGGAAGAACCGTCGATAAGCTGACTCATCCCGCCGGTAAGCTCTCCCATAGAGCCTTTAAGGTCGTCTACCGTATCAAGTCTGCCGGTGTCAAGCTCGCTGAACAGTCCGTTCGCCGCAAGCGTTACGGTCATGCCCAGCTCGAAATTCTCAGCGTCTGCGGTTATCTCCACATAATCGGGTATATCCAGCTTATCCTTTGATATCGCAAGGTCTTCCTGCAAGCCCGGGAAAGCTATACCGATGACCGCTGTGCGGCTGCCGTCGTTTATCAGCTTGCCGTTAGTTACCTCTACGTTGGTAAATACGTCGTTATCCATCAGTACGCCGGTCAGCATAGCAAACGGCACATATATCTTTTCCTCGCTGCCGTCTATCTCGGTCATCTCGTACTGCTTATTGGTATAGTCAAAGCGTATAGTTACCCTGCCGCTTTTCCCGATAAGCTCGGCGGGAGAAACAGACTGTCCGTCCAGCTTGTATGTAACGGACAGATCTACCGGCAGCTCCTTTTGTATATCGCCCTGATAGTAAATGTCGTTGCCCTGCGCGTCCCATACGCGGGAATCATCACCGCCTGCGGTATAGCTTTCATCGCCGTTTACGTTCTCGATGTTTTCAAGCTCCGTACTGTCGGTAAGCTCTGCGGCTTTGAGAGAATTTTTTATCCAGTCGCTTACTATCACCTTTTGTACCGAACCGTCCGCATTTGCGAGAACGTACACCATTTCGTCCTTGGATACACCCTCGTTTTCGTCCGTAACGGAGGTAACAGGCTCCGGGCTTTCCTCTGCGGCTTTATCCTCGCCGGAATTGATCGCAAACGACGTTATCACCGTGCCGCTTATTGCTATAGCCGCGCATAATGTCAACGCGGTGGCTTTGGCTAATGTAGTCTTTCTCATAATTATGACCATGCTTGCAAAGCAAGCTTCTCCTTTCAAGTTTTATAAAACGCAAAGTCTGGAAAATTTATTTTTCAGACTTAAGACCCCCTGTCGGTTTGTTTCTTCTTTCTCATGCCCATTGTCGTGACGCATATCAGCTTATCGCACAGCACCAGCAAAGCGGGCAGTATGAATATAACGGCAAGCATGCTTATCACCGCGCCGCGCGCTAGCAGCATACATATCGAGCCTATCATATCTATATCGGAATACAGCGCCACGCCGAAGGTTGCCGCGAACAGTCCCACGCCGGACACCAGTATCGACGGTATCGAAGACGCCAGCGCGATGCGCACCGCGTTTTTCTTGTCATTACCCGCTATACGTTCGGATTTATAACGCGTAGTCATCAGTATAGCGTAATCCACCGTAGCGCCGAGCTGTATCGTACTTATGCAGATAGGCGCGATGAACGGCAGGCTCTGACCGAGAAAATGCGGCAGTCCGAGGTTTATAAATATCGCGGACTCTATCACCGCAATAAGTATGAACGGCAAGGAAATACTTCTTTCCACCAGCGCTATGATAAGGAACACCGCGATTATCGAGATAGCGTTTACCACCTGAAAATCGTGCGAAGTGGTATCTATCATGTCTTTCATGCAGGGCGCTTCTCCTATAAGCATACCGCCCTCATCGTATTTTTTGAGTATAGCGTTAAGCTGTTCTATCTGTTTGCCTACCTCGTCGCTTGCGACTTTATATTCGGAATTTATCAGCAGCAATTCCCATTTGTCGCTTTTAAGCAGACCCGTTACAGATTCGGGGAGTATCTCCTCCGGCACGCGCGAGCCTATAACTGATTCAAGACCCAACACATATTTTACGCCGTCCACCTGCTCCATCTCGTCCATCATGCCGCGCACCGATTTTTCGGGAGTGTCGGCGTTTACAAGCAGCATATGCGTTGAGGCTATGTCAAAATCCTCAGACAGCTTGCTATTTGCGATAACGTATTCCATATCGTCCGGCAGGCATTTGCCGAGATCGTAATATACCTCGTCGTTTGTTTTAGCGTAGCCGTAATATGCCGGCGGTATTATCAGCACGAACACCACCAGGAACACCGGAAATATCTTAACGAGCCCCTTTGCGAATTTGCCCATATTCGGGATAAGCGAGCGGTGTCTTGTCTTTTGCAGCGGCTTATCCAGCAGCAGTATCAACGCCGGCAGCACCGTTACGCAGCCCAGCACGCCGAGGATAACGCCTTTCGCCATAACTATGCCGAGGTCGCGCCCCATGGTAAAGCTCATAAAGCACAGCGCGATAAATCCCGCGACGGTGGTTATCGAGCTTCCGACTATTGAGGTCAGAGTTTTTTGTATCGCGACCGCCATGGCTTCGTTTTTGTCGTCGTACTTTGCGCGCTGTTCGTTGTAGCTGTGCCAAAGGAATATCGAATAATCCATCGTTACCGCAAGCTGAAGTACGGCGGAAAGCGCTTTGGTTATATATGAAATTTCCCCAAGAAAATAATTGCTGCCTAAGTTCAGCAATATCATCATCGCGATACTGATAAGGAAAACGAACGGCACCAGCCAGCTGTCCAGTAAAAGCAGCATCGCCGCGCAGGCGAGTGCGACCGCTATTCCGACATAAATAGGCTCTTCGCGCTCACAAAGGTCTTTAAGGTCGGTGACCATCGCCGACATACCGGATACAAAGCACTGCTGCCCGGTTATCTGCCTTATCTCGCGTATCGCGTCCATCGTCACATCCGAAGAGGTGGAGCTGTTGAAGAACACCGCCATCATCGTCGCGTTCTCGGTGTTGAACGCGTTATATATCTTATCCGGCAGCAGATCCATAGGCACCGAAACATCGGCTAAGGAGCTGTACCAAAGCACGGTGTCCACCTGCTCTACCTGCTCTATTTTCGACTTCAGCGCGGCGACGTCCTCGTTTGGCATATCCTC
The DNA here is from genome assembly GCA_947624435.1 of uncultured Ruminiclostridium sp. GTDB lineage: Bacteria > Bacillota > Clostridia > Oscillospirales > Ruminococcaceae > Ruminiclostridium_E. The sequence continues at coordinate 18,754 of CANQKE010000003.1, read as the reverse complement.
GATTATAATAAAGGAAAACGCGCCCTTGCCAAAGTCTTTCATAAGCTCATCCTGCCCTATGACCGTTTCCATGTCTTTAGGCAGGTAGTCCAGCATGTCGTAATTTATGCGGGTGGCTATCATTCCCAGCACGGCGGGTATCATCAGCACCAGCACGGCGACTACAATAAATATGCGGTATTTTACCACCGCTTTTGAAAACCGCATTGACTTACCTTTCCTTTCCGTCAGTATCGTATATCTCTATCACGTCGGGCATTTGATTTTTCGTGATATGCACGGTGGTTATCACCGTACAGAGGCTGAGTATCCCCTCCGCGAGCATGGATATCCCCAGCAGTATCGACAGCAGCACCGCTCCCGTCGCACTGTCAAATATCAGCATTACGCCGACTGCGGCGGTGAGTATCGCCGGTACGAGTATCAGCCACCACTGCTCTATGCCGAATTGTCTGGATTCGATGGAGATACGCACCTTGAACAGTCCGTCCAGCAGTATCGCTATCCCCAGAGCTATACAGATAAAATTCATCACATTGTTCGGGTTGAACAGAGTGATAACTCCGAGTATCATCATCAGTATCCCGAATTCCAGATCGTACTGGAACGCCAGCCTGAACAGGTCCTTTGAAAAGTAGCCCACCAGCTTTACCGCGCCGAACACCAGCATAGCAACGCCGGTACATATCCCCGTAAGCGATACCGACAATTCCGGCAGGGCGATGAACATTATACCCGCCGCGCAAAACAGCACCGCCATGACGATATATCCGACTTTGGCTATCATCATCGGCATGACCGAACGCATTTTCATATAAAACCCTCCTTTGTTTTTCTGTATCAAGTATACTCCAAAGGAATAATTTTTCATACAGACACAAAAACTCCCGTGTCTGTTTTTCAGACACGGGAGTGATAATGACTGATTTTTGGACAAAATGATAAAAATGTACAAAAATCGACTCAGTTCTGCATTTTTATCTGCTGCTCGATTATCAGCGGATAGCTTACAAGGCGGTCGGAATCCAGATTTTCGCGGTTCATATCCACGCCTGTTATCCGACTGTTTTCGTAAGTGGTATAGTAGTAAATGCCTCTGTCGGTGTTACAGCAGGAAGAATATATGGTATGCTCCCAGCCGCCCGGTACTCTGCAGCAGCCGCGCTGCTGTTCTACCGACGCTAAAATGTGGAAAAACTGGCTGACGCTCTCCGGTTCGCTGTCGCCGGATACCGAGTTTTTCAGTATAAACGCCGCCTTGATAAATCTGGACGCGGAGGACGGATCGCCCGGCAGCCCGATACTTCCCATGCCGCGGCTGTACGGCGTCATATCCATGTCATCAGCAAAGCGGTTCTCCGGGTCGGAGGAGGACAGTGCCATATAATTTTTAAGATTAGTCATATGATAATCAAAGGTGGGGCTGTTCGTCATAACGCCGACCGGGTCATCATAGACCTTAAGACCGTCCTTTACCGATTCAACGACTATGCTTTCATTTTTGTCAGATATCATCCAGTGCAGCGTGGATACAGGCAATTCCTTGCTGAAATCCTCATTCAGCATATTGAGCCTATCGAGCTTTTCGCGCGCCTCTCCTACCGTCGCGCACTGACCTAAAAGCCACGGTATAAATTCAAACGGGGCGACGTTGTCCATGCCCTCGGCTTCGCTCATATAATGCGCATTGTACGGAAAATTAAGTCCGGCTACACTAAGTCCTTTTTCATTTGTAGCGTCGTAATATAAAGGATAATCATTCTGCACATACGCCATTCCTATCATGGCGTAATGCTCCGATAATTCCCCCATTTTCCGAAAATGAAAAACGTAATTGCGCGGCGTAACGGTCACCGTCTGATTATAAGCAAATTCGTAATCGAGATTTCTCCCGAAATAATGCTCCTTAGTCTTAAAAGATATAGATGTACACATATACTTCCTCCTTATCGAATCACTTCGTCTGCTCGCAGCGGGCTATCATTTCCTCCAAAGTACCTTTTCTTATCTCCATAAGGCGGGAGAACGAGGCGCGGATATCGTCCGTCATGTTTTCCCCTAGCCAGCGGGACACCAGTCCGAAAGCGAGGCTTGAAAGATACTTCTTTATTATATCAAGGTCGCTGTTTGATATGCTGTGACCTTTAAGTATCGTGTCGGTGTATGCGTTTATAACGTGGTCGCACACTTTCCATAGGTAAAATTCGTATATATCGCGGTTAGTGGAATGATAGATATGCAGCACGGCGCGCTTTTTTGCAAGTGCGGTCTCTATGATCGCCTCCAGACAATCCTCCAGCCTTTCAACGGTCGGGTAATCGCTTATCAGGTTCGCCGCGTCCTCCTCGACGATGTCCTCGATAAGCTTAGGTATATCGTCAAAGTAATAGTAAAAGGTGTTGCGGTTCACCCCGCAGTCGGAAACTATGTCCTTTACCGTTATCTGGGACAGCGGGCGCTCCTCTAACAATTTCAAAAAAGAGCCCTGTATCGCCTTTTTGGTGAAATTCGCCATTATCATGCTCCCTTCCTTAGTTACGGCTTATCGTATAAAGAAAAAACCGGCATACCTTTGACGGTTTGCCGGTTTTTGGTGGGAGCGGGTGGATTCGGACCACCGAAGCGAAACGCAACAGATTTACAGTCTGCCCCCTTTGGCCACTCGGGAACGCTCCCATATATTGTTTGTTGGAGCTGGTGGACGGACTCGAACCCCCGACCTGCTGATTACAAATCAGCTGCTCTACCAACTGAGCTACACCAGCAACAGTCCCGTCACATTCAGCGGCTTATATATTTTAACATATCAAATCGGTTTTGTCAAGTGATTTTACAAAAATTTAAGAAAAAACTTCAAAGAGCTGTAAAATACAGTAAAATTTCAAATATCCCCGACCTTGCGATCGGGGATATATAATATTATTTAGGCATGCGGGAATCGAACCCAAGTCGGTTTTTACGGGCATCTTTCCGCCAATACTGCGTCAACCTCGCTCGACATACGCAAGTATGCCTTCGTTCGGTTTCCTTGTCTTGACGAAAATCTGCTCCGTAAAAACTGCTTTGCACCCCACGGCGAATGAATTTGAGGTGATTTTTGTTTCTTGCGACGTAGGCAGGCTGGCGCCTGTCAAGCCGAAAGGGACGAAAAGCGCCCAAAGGCATCGTCGTGGGGCGGCTCGGGTTCGATTCCCGCATGCCTATCCGGTATCAATTCTATCTTAACCAGCTCGGGACGGATAAAAATTCTCGGAACGGCGATAGGACTTGACGGCTTCCATAAGCCTCTGCTTACGATATGCGCGGTATCGCCGTGCATATAAAGCCCGCCCGCATATTTCGGGAAAAGCCCCTGCCCCGGGGCGAACACCCCGTTTATAAGTCCCGGTATCCTCCACTGTCCGCCGTGCGCGTGTCCGGATAACACCATATCAAACCCGCCGCTGAGGTATTCCTCTATCTGCTCGGGAAAATGCGCGATAAGTATGCGGTAGTTTTCACTGTCGGTGTCAGTCACCTCGGCAAGCTGATTGACAAAGCCGCGCTGCTCGTCATAATCCGAGGTATGCGCGTCGTATATTCCGGCTATTTCCAGCGGGGTGCCGTTTATCTCGATGTCGGCGGTGTTACCCTCCAGCACGGTAACGCCCAGCTCGCTCATGGTATGCTTGATACGGGCGCTGTCGCCGCGGTTGCTCTCGTGATTGCCTATCGTGTAATAACAGGGATAGCTTTTCACCAGTTCTTTTACCAGTGTAAAGGAATTTTCCGGCTGAATATCCTGCGTTTTATCCGCAAGGTCGCCGCCGAATATCACTATATTCGGTTTAAGGCTTTTCACCGCGTCGATAAGCTCGCACTGCTCTTTCCCAAACGGAGAATTGTGCAGGTCGGAAATAAACGCGATATTTATATTGCTCTTTATCTTAGGAGAAGCGACCGTGTATTTCTGTACGGTAAGCCGCGTATCCAGCGCTGCCGCCGTTAATACGCAGCCCGCGGCAAACGCGCATATTGCCGCCGCCCTTTTAACGTTAGATCTTTTTACGCTCATTATATCTACCTGAATATGTATTATTTATACCCGTCGGTGCCGGTAAGACTGTCGTCGTTTTCTATCCAGCTGTTCACCTCGATAACGCGGAAATCCTCCTCGCCGGTGCGGATAACGACCTTTTCAATACCGGCGTTGATGATAAGCCGCTTGCACATCGAGCAAGGCTCGACGTCGCCGCACAGCTTGCCGGTCACCGCGTCGCGGCAGGCAAGATAGATAGTTGAACCTATCATATCGGTGCGGGAGGCGGAGATGATGCAGTTTGCCTCCGCATGGACGGAACGGCAAAGCTCGTACCGCTGACCCTTGGGGATATTCAGCTTTTCACGGGTGCATACGCCGAGGTCGCAGCAGTTTTTCAGCGCTCTCGGCGCGCCGTTGTATCCGGTGGAGATTATCTGGTCGTTCTTGACGATTATCGCGCCGAAATTGCGGCGAAGGCAGGTCCCGCGCCCGCTGACCGTCTGCGCTATATCAAGGTAATAGTTTGTCTTATCCCGTCTTTCCATATTGACCTCCTGTATTTGTCGGCTTTTCTATAATATGATTTTACCATACCGCGGCGAATATGTCAACTTTACGACCTGTCCGCCATATACGCAAGCAAAAACACCGCCGGAGAGTTCCAGTATATAGCGACCTCGTTGAGCGAATAGCAGCTTACGCAGTCGGCAAAGCATTTCATCGGCGGAGTACCCTGCGGTATCAGCTTCGCCGCGTCGTAGTCCGACGGATTGGCGTTCGGTCCGCCGCTGACGTAGCCGGGTATGCACTCGTCTATCCCGTCGGCGAACGTGGGGCGCAGGTGGGGAGAATTTATTGAAAATTCCCCGCAGCCGCTGATAAAACTGAATCCGGTGGCGTTGCAGCCCAGCAGATAATCAAGCTGCGCCGCTATACAGTCGCTGTACGCGGGTTTCTCGTTTATTATATCGGTTATGATGAATATCATAGCGTGTTTTAACAGATTCATGCTGCTGCCCCAGATATAGTGCCAGCTTCCCATAGCTGCGCCGTATCCGCTGGTAAGGCACAAGCCCTTAAGCTCCTCCGCCTTGGAATTGAAATCTCTTTTTATCCTCGCTCTTAACCTGTCGGAAAGCTCTCTTCCGCTTGTAAGCAGCGCGAGCGAGCCGAGTCCCCCTACCGAGTTCCAGCCGATATCGGACATGGAAAAACCTATCATGGCGTCGTCCACCGCTGTGTGATACTTTTCTTCTCCGGTCAAAGCGTAAAGCTGCGCCGCCGCCCAGAAACGGTTGTCGACGTCGGTGCGCTCGGAATAATTTCCGGTGTTGCAGCCCTCCGGATTGCTAAAGCCTATAAACTCCGGATTTTCCTCCAGCCACTTCCACGACAGTTCCGCCGCGGCTTTGAGCTTTTCGGAATAACGCGGGTCCTTTTCGGAAAACACCATAGCGCCTAAAGCGCAGACCGCCGCAAGATCAGCCGCCGCCATAGACGAGGGCGGGAACAGATACAGCCGCTCCTTATCCTCGTGCGGCATTACAAACGGCGCGTGCCTCATCGTCGTCAGCTTATGCCATACCGAGCCGTCCGGACGCTGCATTTTCAGCAGCCAGTCAAGCTCGTACTTTGCCTCCGCTAATACGTCCGGCACTCCCTGAGACGGGATGCCGAGCTGTTGTTTATCAAACACATCGGGAAATAATTTATACGCGTACATCAAATGCGCCGCAGCACACGCTCCGGTAGTTGTATATCTGCCGTAATCGCCCGCGTCATGCCAGCCGCCGGACACTTCAAAAAGCGTACCGTCTCCGCCGTACTCCACCGCCTTTTCGGTATGGCAGGTCGGACGGGCGAATTTTCCGGCGTACTGCTCGGGAAGCTCGCTGCCGCAGCGAAGATAGTAAAACGCCTTTACCAGCTTATCCAAGACCGGACGGTAAACGCCGCTGCCCACCGTAAAGCTAAGCGACCGCTCCCCGTTGTCGGTGACTAACGTATATACGCCCTCGCTGTGAAAATCGGAAAAATCCGCGATATAAACGTCATCGCCGGAGCATTCGTCATAGCCGAAATGCACCGTTTCGCCGGAATATACCACCGTGCCGTATTCGTTTTCTATATCGAATTTTTCACACGGGACTTTTATCACCGCGCGTTTTCTCCCGTTCGGCGCGAATCCCTCCTGATTAAGGAATATCACGCGGGAAAATGTTCTTGTCGTCGGCGGTTCGCTGTTAGTAAAATATAAAGAATCCATATTTTGTCCTTTCCGGTCGTATTGATTGCTGCAACTAAATTATATCAGTATTGGCACGCCATTTCAAGGGCGGAAAAATAGATAAATTTTACATATAAATTTTGTATATTATGCTGTAGAAGCGGCGTATTTTGCTATTATCCTTATGCGAAATCTTGACTTGCGGCTTGTTCTATGGTAAAATATTATTGTATTTTAATCGGGAGATGAAGAGATACAAAGATGAGAATGTTTTTTGCGGTGCTGCTGTGCAGACTGCTGCGCTTTATCGGCACGATGTTCGGAAGAGGCAGCAGCCTGCCGGGACTTGCCGCTTTGAAGATATACCCAAATGTACTGGCAAAGGTGAAATATCCTCCCGCCGTTATCGCCGTAACGGGAAGCAACGGCAAGACCTCCACGGTGGAGATGGCCGCTCATGTGCTGTCCTCACTCGGCAAAAAGGTGATATATAACCGAGAGGGTTCTAACCAGACGGCGGGCGCGGCGTCGCTGATACTGTCAAACTGCACTCTTACCGGACGGGTAAAGGGCGACGTGATACTTTTAGAGACCGACGAAAGATATGCAAAGCACATTTTCAAATATTTTTCGCCTACTCATTTTGTGATAACAAATCTTTTGCGCGACCAACTCACCAGAAACGGCCATCCGGAGTGGGTATACGCTTCTATCCTCCCCGCTATACCGAAAGATACCGTATTAGTGCTTAACGCCGACGACCCGCTGGTGTCTATGTTTTCCTCCGCGGCGGACAAGACCGTGTGGTTCGGCATGGATAAACAGCCGTTCAGCACTAAGGAAAACACCGGAGTTTACGACGACGGCAAATACTGTCCCCGCTGCAAATCGCCGATGGAATATGAATATAGGCATTTCAATCATATAGGCAGCTACCGCTGTACCTCCTGCGGCCATAAGAAAGCCGATACCGATTATACCGTTACAAACGCCGACCTTAAAAATGCGATCATGACGGTAAACGGCAAATACGATATCAAGCTGAGCTTTTCCAGCATATATAATATATACAATATACTGGCCTGCTTTGCTGTCTGTTCATTGGCCGGAGCAAACGAAAGCGCGATAGCCGAAAACATCAGCAGCTACTCGCTGACAAACGGCAGGATACTGCGCTTTACCTTAGGCGAGAGCGAGGGCGTTTTCCTTATCGCAAAGCATGAAAACTCGGTGTCTTACGACAGCGCGTTAAGATACATAGCGGACAGCGGCGAAAAATGCGCGGTGATGATAATCGTCGATTCGGTGAGCCGCAGATACCAGACCGGTGAGACAAGCTGGCTTTGGGACGTGAATTTTTCCCTGCTGAAAAGCGAAAATATAGAGCATATATATCTTTCCGGCAAGCACGCGGACGACCTTTCGGTGAGGTTTTCCTACACCGATATAGACCCCGCGCTTATCTCGGTGATACCGGATATAGACGAGATGACTCAAACGGCGGGACATGCGGGACATGATATGCTGTATGCAGTCACCTGCTTTTCGGATAAGGATAAATTTTTGAAGAATACCGAAAAAACAACAGCTTCGGCGACGTGAAGGGGATAGAAATGAAACTGCTTCATCTGTTATATGATTTTTGTGATCTGTACGGAGAATACGGAAATATCCTCGCACTGGAACGGGCACTTAAAAGCAAGACCGACGTTACTGCCGATCGTATGCCGCTCACCGCGTTGTCGGGGGAATTAGACTTTTCCGAATACGACTTTATATATATAGGCTCCGCCACCGAGCGTAATCTTCACACCGCGCTGGAATTTTTAAGAGTATATAAGCAGCCGCTGAAAGACGCGCTGGATAAAGGCACGGTGATACTCGCTACCGGAAATGCGTTTGAGCTTTTCGGCAAAAGCATAACCGACAGCAACGGCAAAGAGCTTGCGGGGCTGGGATTTTTCGATTATTATTCTGTCGAGAGCGACGAGCGTATCGTTACCGACGAAAAGGCGATATTTAATAAGACCGAAGAGCCGGTTATAGGCTTTATAAATAAATGCAGCAATATTTACGGCATAACGTCGCCTATGTTCACCGCGAGCGAGGGAACGGGAAACAACCCCGACGACAAGGGCGAGGGGATAATTTCCGGCAGCTTTTACGGTACGCATATAATAGGTCCGCTGCTGATAAGAAACCCGAAAATTGCCGAATATTTTGCCGAGCTTATTAGTCGGACCCAAGCGCCGGACGCAGTATAGCCGAGCTTCTTAGTAACCCGAGCCGCCGTGCGCAGTATAATTGACAAATGCGAAATAAAGCGCTATAATATTAATGTCTTTTATACCGGCAATTTTGTTTTGAAATACCGGCAAGCATGTTTTGAAAGGGGCCGTTATTTTGGAGGACAGGAATTACGCATTAAACGTCATTTATGACGATTATTATAAAATAGCGAAGGTGAATATAGCCACCGGAGATTATCACTTTGTAAAGGTCAGCGACTTTCCCGATGAGGATTATCTGTTACAGGCAAAGACGATAGGAGAATATATCCGCCGTATCGGAAACAGCGGCGTTGTCCATCCCGACGACCGGGACAGTTATATTTATCACACCGATATAGGGTATCTGAGAGAAAAGCTCTCGCAAAAGCGCAGGAGAATGGTACATAGCTACCGCCGTATAGTAAACGGTAAATATATCTGGGTCACGTTGGAAATACTCGCTCCAAAGGATTATTCAATAGAAAACCCCTGGATACTTATAAGCTGGAAAGAGGCGGATTCCGAGGCTCGCGCGCTTGAGGACGCATTAAACATGCTTTCTTTGATATTCCATAAGATATTAAAGATAAACCTAACGAAAGACACTCACGAGGATATAAAGGTCTATACCGAAGAAATGAGCGAGGAAATGGGCTGCTCTCCTAAAATTTCCGAGTGGCTGCGACGTTTCGCCGAGTACGGATTCGTTCATGAGGAGGACAAGGAGGAATACCTGCGGTTCACCGATATAGATACATTACGGCAAACCTTTAAGAAAAGCCGGGATTGCATACGGTTTCGCTACCGCAGAAAAACGGACAACGAATTTCGCTGGGTGATGATGGAGATGCTGCCGAGCTTGGAATATACCGACGAAAATCAGATAATAATGCTGTATATCAGGGATATCCACGACAATTATATATCCGAGCTTAATTATCAAAAGCAGCTGGAGCGGGACTGCACTCACGATATGCTTACCGGAATGTATAACCGCTATCACTATGACAAAAAGTGCGAACTGCTGGGACAAGAGAAAGGCACTCCCACCGGACTGATATTCGCCGACCTTAACGGTCTTAAATATGTAAACGACACCTACGGACATACCCGCGGGGACGAATATATCTGCCATTTCGGCAAAATACTCGTCGGGTATTTCGGTGAGGAAAGCTGCTACCGTATCAGCGGAGATGAATTTGTAGTGCTGGCGGAAAATATCTCACATGACGATTTTGAGCAAAAGGCGGTCGACCTGCACAGTAGGCTGCAAAAAGAGGATATACCCACGGCATCTGTCGGCATGGCATGGTCCGACGGCTCGGAAAATATAAAAGAGCTGTTTAATAAGGCGGAAAAAATAATGTACCGTGAGAAAAGGGCGTTCCACTGCCAGCATCCGGACATGAGCAGAAAAATAACGCAATTGCTCAAGGAAGAATAATCTGCACGGTTTGGCACATGATACTTGTAAAACGAAAGGAGCTTATGTAAAATGGAACTGAACGCAGAAAACTTTGACAAAGAGGTACTCGAATCCGACAAGCCGGTATTGGTGGATTTCTGGGCGTCGTGGTGCGGCCCGTGTATGATGCTCGCCCCGATAATGGAAGAGATAGAGCGCGAGCATGACGAAATAAAGGTCTGCAAGGTAAACGTTGACGAAGAGCTGGAGCTTGCACAGAGATTCGAGATAGCCACTATCCCGCGCGTGCTTGCGTTTGACAAAGGAAAATATATCGGTATGTCCGAGGGGCTTGCCGATAAGGAATATATACTCGCGCTGTTTGATTAAGGACTTGCCCTATAACTAAAGAGTAAGCCCTGCCGGAAAGGGGGACGGGTATGAAACACATATATACGCTTGAGGCGATAACCGAAGAAATGGAGCTGCTTAAAAACAGCTTTGACGTTGTGCGCCTTGTTCAGTCTACCGACTGCGTCGAATGTACCCTCACCCGTGCCGCTAACGGACGTATAGATATATCCGAGCAGCCCTGCCGTTCGTTATTCCCAAACGGTTCTAACAGCGAGCCGAGAATATCCGCCCGTACAATGGCGGAGAAAAAATGCGTGCTTACCTTTGAGCGGTCGGAGGGGCAGATTTTCGCCGTTTATTCAAAATACGTCGAGATAGAGGGCAACAAGCTGACTTTAGAGCTTGCGAAGAATGTCACCGAAAGCTTTGCCGGCAGCGAGGGAGGGCTCAACGACATGATGAGAGAGCTTGACCGCCAGAGCATACAGCTTATAACCGACGATCTTACTCAGGTACACAACCGCCGCTATATCAACGAGCATTATATGAACGTGGGCAGCCTTGACGGACTGGTAAGAAAAGGCGTTGACTTCTGTCTTGCGATAATAGATATCGACCATTTCAAGGATATAAACGATGAGTACGGACATCAGATAGGCGACGAAACATTGGTGTCGATAGCAAACTTCTGGAAAAAGGTCTTTATGGCGTATACAAACACCTTTGTAGCGCGTTACGGCGGAGATGAATTTTTAGTAATATCCATGGATATGCGGTATGAAAAATTCGTTGACAGCATAAAAAGCTATTACGCCGCCTGTCATAAATGCCATCTGACCGCCGACGGCAGGGAGATAAAATACACTATGAGCATCGGCTGCGCCGCACTTAAAGAAACGAAAAACAGCCTGTTCAGCGAGCTTTTTTCCACCGCGGACAAACGAATGTACAACGCTAAACAATCCGGCAGAAACTGCATAGTGTGCGGCAATTGATACATATGAACATAAAACGCAGACAGTTCTTAAATTAACGTCTGCGTTTTTTATTGCATGTTTTGTAAATGTTCGATATATTCACGGATAGACTTTTCCACGTCCTGCACCTCGGCGAGCAGTTCGGCGCTTGAAACCCGCAGCGCCCCGCTGCCTAATGCCATAGCCTGTTCCGCCCCGTCGGAAGTCGCCACCCTGACGCGGTGTTCCTTGGCAAGCTCATGAGAGAGCCTTTCTATATAAGAATCAGCGGTCTCATGCTCTTTAGTATAAACAACGCTTATACCGCCGCGCTTTTCGGTATTGCGGACTCCTCCCGGTACTCGGTAAGCGTCAAACACCAACACCAATTCACAGCGCCTGTATCCCTGATAGCTGCAAAGAATATTTATCAATTTTTCCCGCGCGGCGTCAAGACTGCGGTCCGCCAGCTTTTTAAGCTCCTCCCACGCGAAAATGACGTTATAGCCGTCCACTAACAGATATTCCGGTCCGGACAGGCGGGCGGCGCGGCTTTTGTACACCGGCTGTTTTTTAACGGGAGCCATGGCTTTGCGCGGATCGCGGTCTATCTTGCCGTAGGTGCGCTCAAATATCGCCATAAGTTCTTTATCCTCGGCGGCGCGGTCGACAAAATCGGCGGCTCGGCGAACGTTTTCGACGCGCTTTTCCTCCTCCTTAGCCTGCTTGATACAGGACGGCAGGTGCATATATTCCTCCACCTTATCCCATTTTACGATAAAGCCCGCGCCGTGCGAACAGAAAACCGAATCGGCGGAATTTTCCACGTCCGCATCGCAGTCGTAGCCTATATTTTCTATAACGTCAGCGGCGTTTTTACACTCGGTATACCCGCCGAAAGAGCAGAACACTCTCCCTCTTCCTCCGGTAAAGCCGGACAGCTTTTGCTGATAGCCGTCCATGCCCGCGGCGGGGCAGTTCCCTTTTATGACGGTATTTTCCCCCTCGGTCTGAGGAGAGGAAAAGCTGCCGTTCATCTGCTGTATATCCGTCATCACCCTGCCGGAATATTCCGACGGCACTATCACGGTAAAATCATAATACGGCTCTAACAGAACGCTCTTTGCCCTGCGCAGCCCCTGCCTTAACGCGCGGTATGCCGCCTGACGAAAATCTCCGCCCTCGGTATGCTTTATATGCGACTTTCCGGAGCATAGCGTTATCTTCATATCCGTTATCGGAGAGCCGGTCAATACGCCGATATGCGTCTTTTCCTCAAGGCAGGATATCACCAGCCGCTGAAAGCTTCTGTCAAGGACGTTTTCGCTGCATAATGTATCGAATACCAATCCCGACCCGCGCGGCAGCGGTTCAAGCATAAGATGCACCTCGGCGTAGTGCCTGAGCGGTTCATAATGCCCCACGCCCTCCACCGTGTCGGCGATAGTCTCAAGATATGCAACGTTCCCCTGACCGAAGTCTATCCCCACGCCAAAGCGCTCCAATACTATACCGCGCAGTATCTCAAGCTGCACCTCGCCCATAAGCCGGACGAATATTCTATTAGCGCCGCCGTTCCAGATAACGTGCAGCGCGGGGTCTTCCTGTTCGAGCAGTCTCAGCCTTTGGAGCATGGTGAACGTATCCTCGCCCTTTGGCAGTTCCACCGAATAGGTCATGACAGGTTCTAACACCGGAAGAAAAGAATCCTGTTCATTACCGAGTCCCTGTCCGGCGTAGCTTTCACTAAGACCTATCACCGAGCATATCGTACCGCACGGAACGCTCTCGGCGTTGTCGTATTTACTGCCGGAATACAGCCGTATCTCGCTTATCTTCTCGGTCATAAGCTCGCCGTTTTTTCCGGTGTAGCTTATGCTGTCCCTTACCGACAAGCTGCCGCCGGTGACTTTAAGCTCGGTCAGCCGCTTGCCTTTGCCGTCGTTTGATATCTTATAGACCTTTGCACCGAAGGAATCCGAGCGTTTTGGCTCTGCGGTAAACCTGTCCAGCAGCGCTATAAGCTCTTCCACACCCTGCATTTTAAGCGCCGAGCCGAACACGCAGGGGAATATTTTCCTCTCCGTTATCGCTTTGGATAACGTATCGTCGCTTATACTGCCTATCTCTAAATATTCCTCCGCCGCCTCATCATCACACATAGCGCATTCTTCAAAAAAGCTGTCCTGCTGCGAAGAAAACGCCGCCGAAAAATCAATACACCTGTCGCTCAGCCGCGCCTTTACGTCGGACAGCGCGAAATTTTTATCCGCGTTAGGCATGTCGGTCTTATTTATAAATATCAGCACCGGAATATTGTACATTTCCAGCAGCCGCCAGATAGTTTCGCTGTGACTTTGCACGCCGTCAGTTCCGCTTATCACCAAAACCGCGTAATCCAGCACCTGAAAAGTGCGCTCGGTCTCGGAGGAAAAATCCACATGCCCCGGCGTATCCAGTAAAGTATAATTGCCATGCTCGGTATTAAGCTCGGCGCGGTGGGCGAAAACCGTTATCCCGCGCGACCGCTCCGACTGGTGGGTATCAAGATAGGAATCCCCGTCGTCCACTCTGCCGCGCTTTCTTATCTCGCCGCAGTAAAACAACATCGCCTCCGACAAGGTGGTCTTGCCGGAGTCAACGTGCGCGGTCATGCCGAGCGTTATTCTTTTTTTATTATCGTCCGGCATACCCGCACCTCTCTTTATATACACTTAAAAAGTCCGCCCATAGGACGGACTTTTTTATTAATATGCCGTTATGTATCTCTTGAGGTCTTCCGGATTCTGGCATCTGGAACGTGCGACCTGCTCGGTTATCTTGCCGGTACGTACCAGCCTTGCGAGGTCCTGATCCAGGGAGAACATTCCCTGCGCCTTTGAGGTCTGTATGGAGTTGGGTATCTGGAATATCTTACCCTCACGGATAAGCGCCGAAATAGCGTCGGTAACGAACATCAGCTCCAGCGCCGCTATACGTCCCTTGCCGTCGGCGGTGGGGACAAGCGTCTGGGAGATTACCGCTACCAGCGAGTTTGCAAGCTGTGCGCGTATCTGTCCCTGAGAGTGAGGCGGATATACGTCTATGATACGGTCGATAGTCTCCGCCGCGCCGGTGGTATGCAGGGTGGACAACACAAGGTGTCCGGTCTCTGCCGCGGTAACTGCCGCGTTTATCGTTTCAAAGTCACGCATCTCTCCCACGAGTATAACGTCCGGGTCTTCACGAAGAGCCGCACGAAGCGAGCCGGCGAAGCTGTCGACGTCGCTGCCTATCTCACGCTGGTTTACCATACTCTGCTTATGAGTGTGAAGATACTCTATAGGATCCTCTACCGTGATTATGTGGCAGTTCTTATGGCGGTTGATATGGTCTATCATCGCCGCAAGCGTGGTAGATTTACCGGAACCGGTAGGTCCCGTTACCAGCACCAACCCTCTCGGACGAAGTGCGAATTCTCCCATAAGTCCGGGCAGCATAAGGTCTGACAAGGTCGGGATATCGTTTCTCAATAGACGAAGCGCCACCGCGTGGTAGCCTCTTTGTCTGTAGACGTTTACTCTGTGACGGTATCCGGAGGCGGATACATACGAAAAGTCGGTGTCCAGACCCTTTTGGATAGAAGCCTTATGCTTCATCGATGTTATCTGATTGATGATGTTTACTATGATAGGCTCGGTGCAGTCGGGATAACCGCTGAGCTTTTTAATGCTGCCGTGCAGTCTTACCACCGGAGGAAGTCCCGCGGTAAAATGCAGGTCGGAGCAGCCCAGCTTTCTTGCCTCGTCGAGGATCTTATTGATATCCATCATGTTATTGTTGTTATTGGTATTATTCTCCACTGTCTTGTTCTCCTTTTAATTATACAGAATATGTAGCCTTTACCAGCTCGTCGAGCGTAGTGGTGCCGGCAAGTACCATCTCGGCAACGTTATCTCTCAGCAGCCTTGTACCGTTCTTGACCGCCTGGTTGCCTATCTCCTCCGCGGTCGCGTCATGTGAGATAAGCTCTTTTATATCGTTAGTGGTAACGATTATCTCGTGTATCGCGGTTCTGCCCTTAAAGCCCGTATTATGGCAGGTACGGCAGCCGCCGCGGTGCGCCTGGTATATCTCGACCGGCTGATCCTTGCCTACAAGCCTTAAGTCGGCGGGATCGGTGAGCGTTACCTTTTCCTTGCAGTTGGGACACAGCAGCTTGACAAGTCGCTGTGCTATTATCCCTATCAGGGAAGTAGCCACCATGTACGGCGCAACGCCCATATCTATAAGACGAAGTATCGTACTTGCCGCGTCGTTTGTATGCAGGGTGGAAAGCACAAGGTGTCCGGTTATCGCCGCACGTATCGCTATATCCGCCGTCTCACCGTCACGTATCTCACCGACCATTACCACGTCGGGGTCCTGACGGAGTATAGAACGCAGCGCCGCGGCAAAGGTAAGACCCGCTTTCGCGTTTATCTGTACCTGATTTATACCGTCTATCTTCTTCTCGCACGGGTCCTCAACGGTAACTATGTTGACGTTCGGCTTGGAAAGCTCGCCGAGGGTAGCATACAGCGTTGTGGATTTACCCGAACCGGTAGGCCCTGTTACCAGCATAACGCCGTGCGGACAGCGTATGATCTGCTTGAACATTTCGTAATTGTACAGCGTCATACCAAGGTCGGTTATCTTTCTGGTCTTTTCATCCGCCGTTGACAGCAGACGGATAACGCACTTTTCTCCGTATACGGTAGGTATCGTGGAGACACGGACGTCAAGGTTCGTACCGTCTATCGTCATACCGAAACGACCGTCAAGCGGTATACGCTTTTCGGCGATGTTCATACCGCCGAGTATCTTTATACGCGTTATCAGAGAATTATGCACGGCAGGCTTTACGTTCATCTGTTCGATAAGCTCGCCGTCGACCCTCAGCCTTATCCTTGTCCTGTCCTTGAAAGGCTCTATATGTATATCCGACGCGTTCATGTGGAACGAGGTCTCAACTATGGTATTTACCAGCTTAACTATCGGGGCGTTATCGACACGCTCGCCGGATTCAAGCTCCTCCGCGGATATTTCCGAACCGCTGTACTCCTTGTTGAGTTCGTCCATCGCGTTGCTCACGGTCTGCTGTGAGTACGCTTTGTTTATCGTTTCGTTTATCGCGGATTTCGTCGCGAGCATGGCGTGAATTTCCATGCCGGAGATGACCTTAAGCTCTTCAAATATATAGAAGTTTATCGGGTCGTCGGTCGCTACGGTAAGCCTTTGCCCGTTCATCGCAAACGCAACGCAGCAGTTTTTCTTGGAAATATCCTCCGGTATCTTCTTTACCGCCTCTATATCTATCTTGGTAGTGGTAAGGTCGATAAACGGTACTTTCAGCCTTATAGACAGTGCGTGAGCAAGCTGCGTTTCGGAAACGTATCCCAGCTCCAGCAGCATATCGCCGAGCTTCTTTCCGCCGCTCTCCTTTTGCCTTCGCAGCGCCTCCTGCAGCTGTTCTTCGGTCAGAAAGCCGTTTTCTACCAATATCTGACCTATAGGTATATTTTTCATCGGTTGAGTTTTACCCCCTATTTAATCCCGCGAAAAGCGGAAATAATATTCTGTGTTAAAAGTCCCCCGGTAAAGGTTGAAATTTTCGCTGATTTATGGTAAACTATATAAAAACGACCGAAAGGAAGATTTATATGACCGGCATAATAGCCTATGATGTTTTTATGTGTGTCATGGTGTTCATATTCGGAACGGTTATCGGCAGCTTTTTGAATGTTGTTATCTACCGAACCCCGCTGGGTATGTCGATCGTCACCGGACCGTCTCACTGTACCACCTGCGGCACAAGGATCAAACCCTACGACCTTATCCCTATTGTAAGCTGGTGCCTGCTCGGCGGAAAATGCCGCGCCTGCAAAGCTAAAATATCCGTGCGCTACACTATCGTGGAAGCGCTGACCGGAGTAATGTTCCTGCTGGCTTACATCCGCTATTCTCTCACGCTGATGCTGCCGATGTCGATAATACTGTTCTGCGTGCTTATCGCGCTGAGCTTTATCGACCTTGACCATATGCAGATACCCTACTGGTGTACCGGCACGATCGCGGCTCTCGGCGTGATAAACGTAATCATCACCGCGGTAATGCCCTCTCCGGCAAACGACCTGTGGTGGATGCACCTGCTTTATGCGCTGGCTGTCGCAATACTCGCCGGACTGCTTGCCCTGCTCGGCGGACTGGGCGGAGGCGATTTTCAGCTTATCACCGCGTCCGCGCTGCTGCTGGGAGTAAGGATAATCCCGGCGCTGTTCATCGGAGTGATACTCGGCGCGATATACGGTATCGCCGTTAAGCTCGCGTCAAACGCTAACGTAAAGGACAAGACCTCAAAGCTCACCGAGTTATTCATCGGTTGGCTTGAAAACAACGATCCCGCCGCCGATAAAATAATCATGGGCGAATACGAGGAGGGAAAAGTCCATATCACCCGCTATGAATACGAGGGCAAAAAGCTCAACGAAGCGCCCGAAGATACCGAACTCGAAGAAAGCGTTTCGGAGATCTTCGCCGACGTTCCCGCAAATCATGAGTACATATTCCGCGTTTCGGTGAAAGGCGGAATTATAGACAAGCTCAGACTTCAGCGGCGTATCGCGTTCGGCCCGGCGATCAGTATAGGCGTCGCGGCAAGCATGCTGTACGGAAATACCATGCTCACCGCCTGGATGAACATTTTCGGTATCACCGTATAAAAAACTATATTCAGCCATTCGGGATAGACCCGAATGGCTTTTTTTGTTGTAATTAAGGAGCAGCAGGAGTAGGAGTAAGCGACGGTGCGCTGGTGACCTTGGTGTAATCCTTTATCCTGTAGAGGATAACTATACCGCTGGCTACCGGAGTCGTTTGGGTCTCGCCGCCTATCGTGGTATAAAACACGTCGTCTACATGCGGTGTGAATTTGCTGTACTGCAAATTTATCAGCTTAAACATTTCCGTACGTCCGCTTATTATCGCCTCTCCGTTATCGTCGAACGGGATAACGCCGATACGATACCATTTGTCGGAAGACGAGCTCCCGCTGGGAGCTTCAACGGAAAAAGTATATCTGAAGTTTGCCTCGCCGTAAAACGCGTCATTGAACAGGCGGTATTTTTTTAAGTTGCCTATCTTATCAACATAATCGTCGTAATCATCTATCACGCCGAGGTCGTACAGCTTGCCGTCAACCACCACAAGGCCGTACAGATCCTCTATCGCGGGTTCTTTCCTTTCGGCAAGCAGGTTATTAATAGAATCCTTTGACTTGGTGGGATCGATAGTACCGTCAGCGGCCAGATTATCGGAGGTTATGCTGAAATTGGTGCTGGTCGCCATTCTGTCAAAAATAAACTGAGTTACGGTATCGGTAGTGACGTTAAGATTGACGTCGCCTTTCATGTCACGTATAATGCCGGACACAGAGGAAAACGTAACCATTACCGCCGCCATAAGTATCGCAGTCAAAGCCATCGCTATGACCATTTCGACCAG
>CANQKE010000002.1 GCA_947624435.1 uncultured Ruminiclostridium sp. | reverse complement strand
TCGGAGCATTTGTCGGTAAGGTCGATTATATTCGTATCGAACGCGACAACGTGCGTTTTAACGGAACTCATGCTCGCCAGAATACAGCTCACCACCGAAGAATAAATGACCGATTCTCCCATAGAACCGCTCTGGTCTATGTCAAGGATTATGTTCCACTTGCTTGCGGCGCAGACCGCGGCTCGCTCAAAAAAGTAGAAGTGCTCGGGAACGATAGTTTTAAGCTCGGGGGAGTAGTGCTTTAGGTTTCGGCGTATCGTCATTTTGTAATCAAGAGCCGACGCGGACGGTATCGGAGAATGCTCGCGGCGGTTGACCGCGGCATTGACGGCGCGGCGGATATCCTGTTCAAGCAGCTTGTTTATATCTTCAACTATTTTTCTAATGAATGCGCGAACGCTGTCCTTTGAGCGTTTGGGTATCATGTCTTTCAGCGTAAGGATAGCGCTCGCAAGGGAAATATCCGGTTCGGTGTTTTCGAGTATTTCCGGCTCGAGGATAAGCTGCTTCAAGCCGCAGCGCGTCATAGCGTCGTTTTGTATGACCTTGACGATTTCCTTGTCGAAAAGCGTTCTCACATCGCCGAGCCAGCGGGAGACCTGCGGATTTGACGGACCGTGACCCGCGCCGCTGCCAAAACCGCCGTTTTCACTCTTGTTGTATATCGCCGCAAGCGCGGAATCCATAAGGTCCTGCTCGTCCGAAAGAGCGGGCATTTCCATATTTGAAAAGCGGCTTTCGCTTTCCTGCCCCAGAATAAGTCTCCAGCGCTGCATTTGTGCTGTTTTGTCCATAATTATAACCATGCTTGCGAAGCAAGCATCTCTCCTTTTAAGTTTTGTGCGGTTTTGCAAAGCAAAATTGCCGACCATATTCGGCAAAGCGCAAAACTCAAATTCTGAAAAATAAATTTTTCAGAATTTAATTATATATCAAAATCTATATCCGTAAGAGCGTCAATAGCTTCCTGCGAAGCCTCGTCGAGCTGAGCGTTAAGGACTTCGCTTACTTCCGCTCCGTTCAGTCCCCATATCTCGCCGAGATTTTCCGCTATTGAATCCTTTTCTCCTGCCGAAAAATCCGCGAACGCCCGCCGCAAAAACACCAAAGCGCGTTTGAATTCCTCGTCGTCCAGCGATCCGATATACTCGTCAAGGCTTTCCCAGAGTGACAGCCGCGCTATAAGCCCATAGCGGTTTTTGAGCGTCAGCCCCTCGAACCAGCCTGCTCCGAGATCGGCGGGAACACCCTTTGAAAGTCTTCTTGACACCTCGATTTTAAGCTGTTCGTTTGTCATCTGATTTCGTTCGAGCAATATCGCCGTGCAAAGTCCCGAAAGCTTTGTATTAAGATCGTCGCGCCGCGCGGTCTCGTTAAGAGCCGAAAGCCACTTTTCCGTTTCGAGGATATCCTGCGCAAGCTCCACCGAGTTCAGCATATTTATCGCGTTTGCTATCTCCGAACAAGCCGCGTCGTCACAGACGCACGCAGTAGTCATAATAAGGCATGCGCGCAGATATATCTGCTGTAGGATAGGGAGAATTTCCGAGCAGTCGGCGCACCGGATATCGCCGTAGGAAATTATGTTCGACAGCCGAAAAGCGGTTTTGGCAAGCTCTTCAAACGATACCGCGTCAACTGCGGACCTTTGCAATGCGCTTAGAGCATAGCTTGCCGCCGCGGACATTCCGCAGCAGAAAGCGTCCTCTAACGCTCCCGCGATAACGGACATCTCGTTTGAATGTTCGACCTTTTCTTTAAGCTGAAACGCCGCCGCAAGCTCGACCGTATCGCCCTTAAGCGCGCTTTCCACCAGAGCTATCTCCGATTCCGGCGTCCAGCAGACTGTCCATTCTTCCGACCAGGTGGCGTTTTCCTGCTTTGACGGAACATATTCCGCGAATTTTATTCCCAGCACACGCAGCTTGTGCAAAAAGAACGAGCGGTTAAGATCGAGAAACGCTGACTTTTCCGAGCCTGCTCTTATATTCTCGCGCAGGTCGAGTTTTAATTCCTGCGAGGTCACGGAGCGGTATTTTTCGAGCTTAAGCTCTTTCAGTAAACGATAAAAATCGTCCTGAATGCTCGTTCGCGAAACGCCCTCGGGAAGCTCGCCTATTTTCGTGCCTATTTCCGTGTCCGCAACGGCAACGCTTACAGCCGCAAAGCTGCCCTCTCCTATGCAGGTCTGAGCCGCGTCGCGCAGATCGCGCAGCGTGGGGATATTCCCGCCGCGTATTTTAGCGAGTGAAGCGGCAAGCCTCACGCCCTCGATGACCTGCGCCGAGGACGCCGCGCCGCCGTTTTCACGCGCTTTTTCGGCGATCTTGGAAAGATAAGCGTTAGCGGCATACATTCTGTCGCCTTTGGAAAGGCCCTCCCAGATAAGCTCGTAATATGCGGGAGCTTTGTTTCCGGCGCCGTAGCCCGAACGCGTCGACAGCATGTAATACGAGTACGGCATAAGCGTGTGCAGCGCCGTCAGCTTGGGCAGTGTCGGCGGCTCTTCGTCCGTTTCCCACTTTTTCAGCCCCTCAACGTGATACGCGCCGGTAACTACAACTGTTTTTTCGGGAGCAGCCCCATTCTTTACCGCGTTTCGGATAACCGAGCGCATATGAATTTCACGCAGTTTCGTTTCCTTTGCGTCAAGTTCGTCCGTTTCAGAAAATTCCCGTATCTTCGCGCCGAAAAGGTTCGCGCCCTCATGATAAGCCGAAAAATCGGCGCATTGTTCAAGCGTCCGCTCCCAGAACGTTTCGTGAGAGCCGTCCGCGCTTTTTTCGGCAATACGTTCGTAAATGTCGGGCTTGTGCTCGATTTGCTCGACATCTTCGGTATCGTCGGTATAGTCGCCGCTTTCGTCCTGTTCGGCTTTTCGTATCTTCTCGTCGGTGAGCGCAAGAAACGTTTCCGACGGAAGGTCCATAAACCTAAACGGAACATTGTTCTCATGACACCAGAGTATAGCCTGATATTCCGGCGAATACTCCGAAAACGGGTAAAGGATCGTCCTCACCGGAACACTTTTCGTGTACGCTAATACCGCGAACGGCGGCTTTGTTTCGGGTCTTACGATGTCGTCCGCCGTGTCCTCAAAATCAACGGGAGCTTCTATAATAACAAGCTCGGGGCGCGTTTTTATAAGAAAATCCCTTAGATAGAACGCGCCCGCGGGGGAGAGGTGGCGTATTCCGAAGAAGTTTATCATTCGTTCAGCTCCCTGCAAGCCCTATAAAGTCCGCTCCACGCCATACCGCGCTTTTTCATGATGTTTTCGAGATATTCTTTCCACGCAACGGGATCCTTGTCGTCGTCTTTTACAATAGCTCCCTGAAGTCCCGCCGCCATATCTTCGTCGGAAATTTCGCCGTTTCCGAAGCTGCCCGCAAGCGCCATGCTGTTGCAGAGCAGAGAAATAGCCTCTGCGGTGGAAAGAACGCCTGCGGTGGTTTTTACCTTTTGTTTTCTGTCGAGAGTTTCTCCGTTTCTAAGCTCGCGGAAGACAGTACATATCTTTTCGATGACCTCGTCTTTCGGCAGAGCCGCGTTCAGGT
Source organism: uncultured Ruminiclostridium sp. (assembly GCA_947624435.1). Taxonomy (GTDB): domain Bacteria; phylum Bacillota; class Clostridia; order Oscillospirales; family Ruminococcaceae; genus Ruminiclostridium_E. Next base: position 88,471 of record CANQKE010000002.1, on the reverse strand, counting down.
CAAGACTGCCCGAAAGCTGTTCTACGCGCGTTTTTACTATGTTCATTTCCTCTTCAAGAGTTTCTGGCGCGGGAAGCACCACGATATTGAACCGCCTTTTAAGCGCCGCCGACATATCGTTTACGCCCTTGTCACGGGTGTTTGCGGTGGCGATTATCGAAAATCCCTTTTTCGCGGGAACTTCGAGGGAAAGCTCGGGAACGCTTATACGTTTTTCCGAAAGCAGGGAAATAAGCGTGTCCTGAACTTCCGACGCACAACGTGAAATTTCTTCCACACGCGCGACAGCTCCGTCCTCCATAGCCGTAAATACGGGGCTTTTCAGCATCGCTGCCTCGGACGGACCGTTAGCGATGAGCATGGCGTAATTCCATGAGTAACGTATCTGCTCCTCGGTAGTGCCTGCTGTGCCCTGTATAACGCGGGAGGAATTCCCGTTTATCGCCGCTGTCAGATGTTCGGAGAGCCAGCTTTTCGCCGTTCCGGGTTCTCCTATAAGCAGTAAGGCGCGGTCGGTGACGAGCGTCGCTATCGCGATCTCAACAAGGCGCTCGTGACCGATGTATTTCGGTGTGATAACGGTGTTACCGGCCTTGCCGCCGCAGATGTAGGTCTTTACCGAGCGCGGCGACATTCTCCACCCCTCCGGTATCGGGCCTTTTTCCTCTTTGATGAGCGCGTTAAGCTCCTCCTCGAAAAGCTTTTCCGCCGGAAGTCTTAATATCGAATTGTCCATGATTATCTCCTTTTTAGTGCTGCTCTGTCCAGAAATGCTCTATAAACTCGCGTATATCCTCTAAATCAAGGTTCAGCGTTATGTTGTTAGCCTTAGCGTAGCTTTCGAGGTCGTCGATTTCCTTGCACAGATATTCGTAATCCGCGGGAACATATCTTAGAAAAGTGTATGCGTCCTTGTGTTTATCCGCAAATTTCATGTGATTAGCCTTGTAATATTCACACACCAGCCCCTCGACGTTTCTCATTCCGCAGGCTTCCATCATCCACAAGCGGGTAGTTGTGTCCTCGTTTTCCAGAATTTTTTTGATATAGCGGTTTTTCACCTTTTCGTACATGTCTTTGTCGTCTTTGTCGAAAAGATATTCCAAAAACAGGTCTGACTGATACCAGTCGCAGCTTATAAGCATATCGATCCATTTTTCGCGGATAGGCTGATCAAGCGGGATAACGTAGTATTCATGTGTCGAGGGTTCTGCGTCACGGCTGTCATACAGCTTGTAGATCATGCAATATTTTCCGTTTATAAGCTTTATATCCTCAATGTTGGTGATCGCCGAGCCCACTGCAACGCCGTTTCTTTCATGGTTTTTAACAAGCTCTTTGGTTTCGAGTATTCGCTTTTTAAGCAAATCGGTGCAGTCGTCCGTGCCGATCACCATAGCATAAAATTCCGACTCGGAAAAAGTCCTGTCGGGGTACTTTTTCGCAAACTCCATTGCAAGAGCGCACATATCCTTGTCCTGCGTCATAGCGGCGGTATTCATAAGCGCAATGTCGACCATTTCTCTTATGTACAATTTTTCCTGCTCGTCGCCGTCCTTTTCGCAAGCCCGCCTTAAAAAGTCCGCAATGTCCTTGCCCGTTTTCCCGCTGAACGCGATATATTCGATATGTACCCCGTAGCCGTCGGTTTTGTAGCTTCCGCCGTCGTTGTTGTCTAAAAGGCGGTTGCCAATCTTCGCGGCAAGCCTGCTCGACCAGTCCGAGGTAGCAAACCTTAGGTACTCAAGCGTTTCCTGCGGCTTTTTCTGCTCCATTTGCTCAAAGAACTCACGCGCCTTATCGCAGTCAAGCCTTGCGAGCGTGTAGAAAGCCTCGTCCTTTACCGCGCCTTTTTCGGTGCTTATAAGCTCTATCAGTTTATCGGCGTTACCGACGTCATGCCGCAGTGCGCGAACAAGCAGCTTTTTCACGTTTTTCTCCGCAAGCGGAATGTTTTTAAGATAAAAGTCGTTCGCTTTTTCTTTTCCGAGGGTATCTATAAGCAAAATGCGCCTTATCGTTTCCTTTTTGCCCTTAGGGTCAAAGCCTTTTTCAAGCAGCGGGACCATATCTTCTCCCATATTTTCGATTATCTCGTAAACCATATCCGCAAGCTCGGAATAAGACGCTCCCAGCCCTTTTACCAGCGCGGGCTTTACACGATAATCCTCAAACAGTTCTGACTTTTCTTTGACAGCGTCGCTTACGATGTTGTACTGTCCGCTGCCCGACTTGGTGAGGGCGTTTATCAGCACGGAAAGCTTGGAATACGGAGCGTTTGTTATCTTTGCAGAAAAATCTTCTATGGGGATCTCTTCTAATTCTCCTTGAACGTCATATCCCGCTAGCGCCACCGTCACAGAATCGGTAAGCGCCAGCGCGTCGAGCAGCGCCGCCGGGGCGTCCTCGCATTTGCCTGAAACGAGATCGTTTGAAAGCTCATATATCTTGCCGAAAACCGGCGCCGCGTCTTTAAGCGGCTCTATTGCGCCGACAGCCTTTTTCAGTCGGAAATTCTCCGAAAGCAGCTCAGCCCCCGCTATCGCCGATAAACGCAGTTGTTCGCGAAGTTCAAAAATAGGTGTGGTATCCATAATTTTTCTCCTTTAGTAAAGCAGTCTTACAACGGAATTTTCACCGTCCGGGATAATGCAGAGCGGCTGAGCGGCTATCTTGCGCTCAGCAAGGTCGTAGTGGAATCCGCACAGCATAACGCCGTCCTGGAGGAATTTTCTGCCGGGCAGATTCTCTATTAACTTTGTTGTAGGTTCAAACTCGGCAAAATCGCTCAAAGTTACCGTATCGCCGCCCTTGGTTTTAAGAACGATCTTTTCGCCGATCTTCCCGATTTTTGAAAACGCGATAAGCTTGTAAATGACCGGGCTTGACATGGCGTTTTGGAGGAAATTTCGGATACTTTTTATTTCGTCCTTGACGGAATTTGCCGCAAAGGAGCGCAGCTTATTAAAATCCTCCTCCGTAAGTTCGGAGAAGTTCGCAAACTGCCAGCGCACGCGAACGTTTCCGTCTCCGGGATATATCGCCATAGACGGAATTTCCGCCGCACCGAAAACAGAATCATCCGCCTTGACGTGTTTAAGCGATTTAAGCGGTCGGAAATTCTTTGTCTGAAAGATTTTACCGTTTTTAAGGTCCAGCCACACGCCGGTGTCGATATACTCCTTTCTGGCCTCGTCTAAAGTCACGCTGAACGACAATTGCGTTAAACGCGCGTCTTTCTCACATTTACCTACAGCCTCCAGCTCGGTCAGCTTCCAGTTCCCGCCCAGCTCCTCGTAAAGCGGGGTATCGTCCGCGGCGGGGTCATCGTTTTCGATTTTTTCGGTGATGTATTTTCGTGATTTTTTGATAAGCGCATTAAGCTTTTCAAGCACGTCTATGGCGTTGTCGTAGTGTATCTCAAGCTGATCTTTCCGATATTCGGTAATTTCGATGATAAGGCGATTGAACAGCCTTTGTATCCCGATAAGATAGTAGTCGCCGAATTGTTTTGAAAGCTCCTGATAATTTGACAGGGAAGTGCCTCCCATAGTGCCGATACCGGCCGAGATAAGCTCTTTTACCGCTTTCTCACAAAGATCAAGGCCCTCAAGCTGCTTTTCCAGCTTTTTCTTTTTCGCGGAATTAGAAGTCTTTTTCGCGGCGGCATTTTTCTTAGCGGTTTTCGCCGCGTCTTCGGGAGAGTTCTCTTCGGTGTGAGCGTTCGCTTTAGCGGCGAGCTTTGCCCGTTTTGAAACAATATCCTCCGGTATCTCGCATATCTCAAACTCATTGTCCGACATCATCGCGTACATAAGTCCCAGCGAGTGTTTGCAGGGGAATTGCCTGCTCGGACAGGAGCAGCGAAAAACGGGGTGATTTTCGTCTATGTAGTCCGCCGAGGTTATGTAAGGATTTTTGCCGCTTCCCTGACATTCGCCCATAAAGAAAGTTTCGTCCGCAGAGCGGTAAAGCTTTACAAACCCGCCTGCATTCGAGATCTTTTTGCCGTTTGCCGCGGCTGCGGGATTTGGCGCAAGCGACAAAATCAGCTGTTCCGTAATGTTTTTCAATGTAAATTCTCCTTTTGTGATCAAAATTGAAAAAACTGCTGATTTTATTATACACTTTTCATAAGAGTATTTCAATGGATTTTACATAAAAACGTATTATTTTAATAGTGAGCTTTTTCCTTATCGAAATTGTGCTTAAACTTCACCGTTAAAATGAACGTTGACAGAAAAAGACATAATATGGTATAATAACCTCAGTCAGTCGATTTGACGAGTCAAATCTCCGCCGCTTACGCGGCAGCCTGCTTACGCAGGCGACTGAGAACATTGTATCATAAATTTGTTCGCGTTGCGAACGACGGCTTACGCCGTCCGCGTCTGACAAGTCAGCCGTAATTTATGGTATAATAACCTCAGTCAGTCGATTTGACGAGTCAAATCTCCGCCGCTTACGCGGCAGCCTGCTTACGCAGGCGACTGAGAACATTGTATCATATCATTTTTTGCTTACGCAAAAGGACGCTTCGCGTCCTCCGCCGATTTCATCGGCGATGATATGGTATAATGATACTTAAATAATCTGTTTCCTCTAACAAACGATGTTGCTTACATCAAAATAAATGTATCAATCCACGTCGAGTACGCAGCATTAATATCAAATCACAACCTCAAAGGACAAAATCTTATGAACAAAAGAAATTATGATCTTATAGAAAAATATATGCTGTCCTGTATGGAGGACAGCGCGCATGACAAAGAACACATATACCGTGTGTTGTACGCGGCGCTTGAGATCGCAAAAGAAGAAACAAATGTCGATCATGATGTTCTGATAACAGCGTGTTTATTGCATGATATCGGGAGAAAAGAGCAGTACGAGAACCCGTCGGTGTGCCACGCACAGGTCGGCGGAGAAAAAGCTTTCAGATTCTTGCGGGAACACGGTTTTGAAAACGATTTTTCCGAAAGAGTAAAGCATTGTATTGAAACACACAGATTCAGAAATAATGATCCGCCTCAGAGCATTGAGGCTAAGATTTTATTTGATGCTGATAAGTTAGATGTCGCGGGCGCGCTCGGTATCGCAAGGACTCTTATGTATAGAGGGATCGTTGCACAGCCTTTGTATACCGTCACACCCGACGGTTCGGTATCAAACGGGGAAAACGATACTGTTCCCTCTTTTTTTCAGGAGTATAAGCGTAAGCTGGAGGGGATATACTCAAAGTTTTATACGGTACGGGGCAAGGAGATAGCGAAAAAAAGGCAGCAAGCGGCAATCGACTTCTATGAGAGTCTGTATAGTGAGGTGAGTTCGTCCTATCAAAACGGGAAAAAATTATTATTACAAATCGTTGAAAGCCTTACAGAACTGAAAAATATATTTTGACTGTTCAGAATCGCGCCGCTTTGCATAAGACAAACCACCCCGACCGTAAAAGTCGGGGGGAATCGTTTTTGAAATCGTTATTCTATCGTGACCTTTTTCATTATCTGCGGAGTTATCGGCTTGTCGCTGTAATCGACCTTGGTGCTTGCTATTTCATCGACAACGTCCATGCCCTCAACGACCTTGCCGAATGCCGCATAGTTTCCGTCAAGATGAGGCGCGTCGGCGTGCATAATGAAAAACTGCGAGCTTGCCGAGTTCGGCATCATAGAGCGTGCCATCGACAAAACGCCGCGCGTGTGCTTAAGGTCGTTTTTAACGCCGTTAGCGGCAAATTCACCCTTTATGTTCGTGCCGGAACCGCCGGTACCGGTGCCGAGAGGACAGCCGCCTTGTATCATAAATCCGCTGATAACGCGGTGAAAGGTCAGCCCGTCGTAAAATCCCTCTTTTACCAGCTTTTCAAAATTTGCGCAGGTTATCGGGGCGATATCGGGATAAAGCTCAGCCTTTATCTTTTTGCCGTTTTCCATTTCAATAACTATCATTTTGTTTTCCTCTTTTCTTTTATTTTAAGTATAGCAATAAGCGCGGCAGCAACGACCACTATTATCGCTATCGCATAAAAAGATACGATATAAGGGTTCATGGCAGCGTCGTTTTGGAGAAGATTTTCAAATGAAAATTCTTCTCTGTCACTTTCCGACTGCTCAAAATATTCCGTCGCGCGGAAATAATACCTTTGCTCCGCCCGGTCGGCGCGGTGATCGAACGACAATGCCAGCGGCGTTATATCGCGGTATTGTACTTGTACGTCACCCTTGCGGTATTCTCCGTTGGTGAAAACATTTCCGGTATCCCATACCACGTCGATGAATACCCATCTTCCGTCCAATAATGCAGCTGACCATTCGTGATTTTGCGGACTGCTTGCAAGCTGCTCGTATGTTATCCCGTTAGCGGTGACCGAACCTTTTATATTCACCGCTCGTATGCCCTGAGCCTCCATCAGCGCGCAGCAGAGGTTAGCAAAGCCGCTGCACACGGTTTTCCGTTCTTTAAGCACATTTGCAAGACATACGGTAGAAATGGTAACGGAATTATTTCTTGCGTCCATGTCGTAATATATATTTTCTGATACCCAGTCCGCAATAGCAAACGCCTTTTCGCGGTCGCTTGCCAGACCTTCGGTTATCTCGTCGGACAATGAACGTATCTCGTCAAGAGTTTCCCGAACCGTTTTTTCGTCCGGCTCGTCGCAAAGATAATAAGCCCACGCGGCGCTTGAGGTGTCGTAAATGTTATCCAGTACATAGGAAAATCCGTCTTTGCCGCCGTTATCGGGGAAGTACCAGCCGTTGTCATATTTTGCAAGATAATTAATAGTCGAACCCGAAGCGAAGCGGATATAAACTTTTCCTTCGTCTCTTCTTCGTTCCAGCTTGTCCAGAAATGCGTGCGCAAAAAATTCCCCGTTCTCTTTGGATTCAAGCTCCAAAGATAAGGACGCCCCTGCCGAGAAGGACACGCTGTCTATATCATCAAACAGGTATTTTCCTTCTACTTCTATTTCGTTTTCCGAAATTGTTATCTTGCTGTAATTATCCGTATCGTACGAGGTGGTAAGCTCATAGCATTTTGTTACCTCGCCTATGCCGCCGTTTTCCAAGGCGCAAGCACTGCCGGAAATACCGATACAAAACGCCGCCGCGCAAATCAGCGCCGCCGCATTTTTGAGCGAACGCATCATATCCAAATTTATAAACCCCGATTTTTTTATTTTATATCAAGACGCATGATATAATCGTCCATGACAAACCCGCCGCCGATATCGGCACACCTTTCCTCGGTGACGCAAAAGCCTTTTTTCTTGTAAATGTTTATGGTATCGTCGTTGTGACGGTTGACCGTCAGATATATATATGTAAGACCGTGCTCTTTGCAATATCCGTTCAGAAACTCAAACGCCCTTGAGGCATAGCCTTTCGAGCGGTATTCCTTTTTTACATACAGCTTGCTCAAAAACAGCGCTTTATTATCCGGCTCCGGTCTTATTCCGGTATATCCTATAGGCTCGTCCTCGGGATAAAATAGAAAATACTCATATCCCAGGCTTTGTATCTGTTCGATTATAGCCTTTTCGGACTGGAATTTTTCTACCATATAGTCTATCTGACTTTCGGAGATGATTATCCCGAAATATTCATGCCATATTTCATCGGCAATATCCGCAATGAGCTTTATCTGCTCTGCGGTTTCGACCTTTTTAAGCTGCATATTCCCTCCGGTTGTTTATTATCGTTGATTTTATTATACCATAAATTGCGGCTGACTTGTCAGACGCGGACGGCGTAAGCCGTCATTCGCAACGCGAACAAATTTATGATACAATGTTCTCAGTCGCCTGCGTAAGCAGGCGACCGCGTAAGCGGCGGAGATTTGACTTGTCAAATCGACTGACTGAGGTTATTATACCATAAATTGCGGCTGACTTGTCAGACGCGGACGGCGTAAGCCGTCATTCGCAACGCGAACAAATTTATGATACAATGTTCTCAGTCGCCTGCGTAAGCAGGCGACCGCGTAAGCGGCGGAGATTTGACTTGTCAAATCGACTGACTGAGGTTATTATACCACAATTCAATTATCTCTGTCAACTTCGCCCATTATCTTCTTTTTTGAACAGCGGCAGGCGTGACAGCATACGCAGCCTTTCGGTGTCACGGTCCGCATACACCGCTTTGTGCAGCTGATAAGCGCTTTTTATCTCGTCGTTTCGTCTGTGCAGCCTTATTTGGATATCCACCGGCAGAGAAATGAAAAAGCTGCGGCTGCTCATGCTGCTGCCGATAAGCTCGTTAAGATCTTTGTATTCCATAGCTTAGGCATGCGGGAGTCGGATCCGCATGCCTCCTCCCCCTGTATTGATTATTCGCAGCATGATATGAAATAATACAGAAAGTTCATTCATATCTCTCTATATCAATTTAATCATCTACCGGGGTTTTGGTGAATAAAAAACCGCCGCTGAAATTAGCGGCGAATGATTTTTATCAACCGAATAAGCTGAAATAATTAAAATCTATGCTTTGCAGGAAAAACACCGCTACAGCCGCAATTACCGTTATTACAACTGCGATTATTATCACCGAGCGCTTTTGTTTTTTCGTCCAGCCGCGCTCCGGTGCGGGCCTTTCCTCTAATTTGAAAGATATCGTTTCTTCGGTATCGGTTGTTGCGGCGACCATATCGTCGTTATTGTCGGTCGCTTCAACCGGAGTTTCATTAACTGTTTTTTCTTCCATATCCTAACGTCCTTTACTGAGCGGCAAGCAGTTCCTTTGCCTTATTCATTATAAGCAGCTCGCGTTTGAGCATGAAATTGATATGATATTCCTTTTTGCCGTCCGCCTGACTTTCGTACATCTCCACGGCTTTATCGAAATTTACCCATTCCAGCTTATAGCCGAGGCGATCCTGCGCGCTTTCCAGAGCGTCGGTGTTGCATTCTTCTCCGGTTATGCGCGCGGCAAAGCAGTGAGAAACGGTGCATACCTTTCTTTTAGCCTTATGCTCCTCTATCCAACCGAGATATCCGATCATCTCGGCGGAATATCCGGTCTGCTCGCTTATCTCCCGTAAAAACGCCTGTTCCGGCGTTTCGGTTATTTCTATTCTTCCTCCGGGCAGCTTGTAAAATTCGGAGTTCTCTATTTTCATTAATGCGGCATTCCCGCACAGGTCTAACAGAACGCCCCTTACATTGTACCCCGTTTGGTCGTCAACGTATACAGGCTCTCCGCCGTAAAAATCGCTGTCTGTCAATTTAGCTATCAGCACAAAATATCCCCCCACAGGCTTTTTGCTTAATACATATAATAGCACAATCCCTCTCGCATTTCAACCGCCGTTATGCACATTTTTTGGAGAAAATGGCTATATATTATCAAGTAAAATTGTATAGATTGCATAATGAAACTTTTTTTAGTATAATGTATAATAATCTGTGTATCCGCAGAATGGCCGCAGCAGTATGCCGCTTCTGCTAAATCGGATATATCAAATTTACCGGAAAGGTACGAAATAATAAATGACTGAAAATATAAACGCCGCGCCGCGTTATCGCCGTGCCGGGTTCATGGACGAGGTCCGCGGCTTTTGCATACTCTGCATGGTGTTTTATCATGCTATGTTTGACCTTAATTTCACATACGGGATACACATTCCGCTGATGTTTGACGGCTGGTTCGGCGTGATACGGGATATTTTCGCCGGCACATTCATGTTTATTTCCGGAATGGCGTGCCGCTATTCACGCAACAACGCCAAAAGGGGAATAGAGTGCTTTTTCATCGGCATGATAATAACCTTTGTGTTTGCGTTCTTCGCACCGCAGGCGCCTATACTTTTCGGTATACTTCACTTTATGGGCGTTTCCATGATGATATACGCGGTATTTGATAAATATTTGCTGAAGATACCGGTAAAGATCGCGGTGCCGATATGTATAGTGCTGTTCGCGCTGACCAGAGGTATCTCCTCCGGCTATCTCGGCCCGGCAAAAGAGCTGAGCATAGCGCTGCCGCGGGTGATATATGACGCCGGATTGCTGTTTCCGCTGGGATTTATCAAGCCCGGCTTCCAGTCGATGGATTATTTCCCGCTGCTGCCGTGGCTGTTTGTATTCCTTGCGGGGGCGTATATCGGAAAATACGCCGTTGAGGACCGTATGCCGGATTTCTTCTATAAAACGCACTGCAAGCCGCTGGCGTGGTGCGGCAGATATACACTTTGGATATATGTCCTGCATCAGCCGATAATGCTGGGTATTTTCCTGCTTGTTTTCGGTCATATATGATAATTTGTTCTTGTTTTGAAAAAAACTCTTGACAAAAATCGGTTATTCTGTTATAATAATTAGGCTTGGGTACTATGCCCAATTATCCTTGCTCACATATAAAATGCGGGCGTAATCCAAAAGGAGGTGCAAACTGATGGCAAAGCTCAGTGAAAAGTACGAGGCAGTTGTAGTCCTTTCTCTTAAGAACGGAGAGGACGCTGTAAAGGCTCTTGTAGAAAAGTTCTCCGAGCTTATCAAGGAGCATGGAACATTGGTTAATGTTGACGAATGGGGCAATCGTAAGCTCGCTTACGAGATAAACTACGAGACCGACGGTTATTATGTAGTTTACAGCTTCGATTCAAAGCCGGATTTCCCGATGGAATTCGAGCGTATCATCAACATTACCGACGGCGTTCTTCGCTCTTTGGTAACGGTTCGTAAGTAATCGCAAAAGGAGGCAGGCAAATGTATAACAAGGTTATAATGATGGGGCGTATCGCCAACGATCTTGAACTCAAGACGACTCAGTCCGGCGTTTCGGTGCTGTCTTTCCGTATCGCGGTAGACCGCAGATTCCAGACAAAGGGCGAGGAGAGAAAGTCTGACTTTTTCAATGTAGTGGCATGGCGCAACGAAGCGGAATTTATTTCAAGATTTTTCTCGAAAGGTCGCATGATACTCGTTGAAGGCGAGCTGCAGACCAGGTCATATACAGACAAAAACGGCAATCAGGCTTATATAACCGAGATAATAGTTGACAGAGCTTGCTTTACCGGCGAAAAAGCAAACGGCGGCCAGTCGTCCTCGTATCAGAGTTATCCGGAGCCTCAGCATCCCGCGGCAGCAGCTGCAAATACCGTTCCCGCGGTAAGCAAGGGCGCGCAGGCTGATTTTACGGAAACAGACGACGATGATGACGGATATCCGTTTTAAGTTCGATTAAGGAGGATTTTTAACATGCCTGAGAAGGAAAAAACCGAAAGACCCGCAGCTCGTCCCGCGGTTAAGCGTGCGAGAAAGAAAGTCTGCCAGTTCTGCGCTGACAGAGCGGAATTTATTGATTATAAGGATGTGGCAAAGCTCAAGAAGTGCATGACCGAGCGCTATAAGATACTGCCCCGCAGAGTGACCGGGTGCTGCGCTTATCATCAGAGAGAGCTTACTACTGCGATCAAGAAAGCAAGACAGATCGCGCTTATTCCTTACGTTTCCGATTGATTATCGGTATAAGATCGGTGCAATAAAATTTGCACCGATTTTTTTAGATAAAATATATCTATAAATAAAAAAGGTATTGATTATTTTTCCAAAATGCAGTATAATAAACAAAGCGAAAGAGGGGGTGTTCTGCTGTGGATGCTCAGGAAAACGGCAAAAAAGACAACGGCCAAAAGAAAGAAAATAGATTTTCAATACATGCGTCAACGATTTTTCGAAACCTTATATTTTTGATGATAATCTGTGTTGCCGTATATTTTACCTACAGTGTTATCTCGGGGAGATCCACCGAAGAATCTTCCGAGCCGCCCTTTACGCCGGTGACTGAATTCGTATCCATGCCGGAACCCGCGACCGAGCCCGACGCAGACAGCTCTGCCGGACAGTCCGCAACTTCTTCCGAAGATCAGACGACCTCATCGGATCAGCAGAACGATAGCTCTTCGGATTCTTGGGAATCGGTGCCGGACGACACAAACCCCGGAGAATATGACGCGGAATTTTTCTCCGATACGCTTTTTATAGGGGATTCCATCAGCACGGGACTCAGCTTGTACGGCTTCTTAGACGCCGACAACGTATTTGCTCAGCAGGGACTTGCTCCGTCGACTCTGTTTTCAACGGAAATAGACGGTAAGACTTGTGAAAGCGCCATAGCGTCCGCAACTCCCGAAAGGATAGTCGTAATGCTCGGCTCAAACGGTATCGGCTACGGTCCTACCGAGGACTTGGCAAGCAGCATGGGCGATTGTATCAAAACATTGAGAAGCCTGTTCAAGGGAGAATTGGTGGTAGTTTCCATTCCGCCTGTTACGATGGAGGCAGAGGCAAGCGACGATAATATGCTTACCCTTTCCGCCGTAAAGGAATATAATACTCTCGTTGAAAAGTACACAAAGGAAAACAATGCGGTATATGTTGATATTTACAGCGAGCTTACCGACGACAGCGGCTACTTCAGCACCGATTACGCCGAGAGAGACGGCATACACTTTATGGGTACCGCATATCAGGTAATGCTTTCAACAATACAATCCGCACTTACCGATTAAAAGAAAGGACAAAAACCGTAATGAAAAAGAGACTTATGTACATAGCCGTAGCTTTAGTACTTCTGTTGGCGGTAATGCTGACGGCGTGCAGCTCGGAGAGCACCAACTCGTCTGCCGCGTCTTCTCCCGCAGATATCACCCAAAAGATACAGTCGGATATAGAATTTCCCACAATGGCGGATATTTCCGCAAGAACGGCAGATTATTATGATATAGACGCCGCGAAGATAGAAAGCGTCAGCGCGTTTATCTGCGGTTCCGGCTCATCTCCCGACGAGATAGCCGTATTCAAGCTTACCTCCGCAGACGATGTGAGCGCTGCGGTAGATACTCTTAATAAGCGCGTGGAATCCAGAAAATCCACATTTGAAGATTATACGCCGGAGGAGATGTACAAGTTCGGCAACAACGTGTTTTCAAAAGGACAGTATGTAGCGCTGCTGATAACCGCCGACAACACCGCTGCCGCCGATATCTTCAACAGCATGGCTTAATTAAAACGGAAAGCGAGGAAAACTTTTTATGGCAATAGAATGCTTCGTTATCACGCTGATATTTGCTGCGATAGTGTTTTCCTTTGCTCATGCCAACAGGCTAAGATGGGTGCTTGCGACCGTTCCGCTGGGAATACTTCCGCTGTCAAATTCCGCCGCTAACCTTATATGCACAAAGCTGCTCGGAATAGAAATGTCGGATACCGTGGCATTAGCGGTAATACTGTTCTCCGCGATGGCGTCATGTATATGGATAGGTATCGCGTCATGTATGCTGCACTCAAGAAAAGCCAAGATACCCTATATCGTGGTAGGCTTTTTGTTCAATATCATTTTGGGGATAATACTGACAAACTATTATCTTCAGACTGCATGAAATATTAAAACAACTCTGACAACGCGGCAAAGCCCGCGTTGTTTTTATATGTTGTAAATCGGGATTATGAATACAAAAACATTCTGTCAATTTTACTAAATTTTCTTCAAGTTTTTATATAGTATTAACTAAGAAAAATCTATTGACAAAACCGCCAAAACACTATATAATATTAATTGAGTTTTGCAGATACACAACATATTGTGGTCGACACTTTATTACAGAATTACAGAGAGGAAACCGAAATGCTGACAAAGATTCAAAAAAGAGATGGACGTACAGTACCGTTCAATATCGAAAAGATAGCGGACGCTATTTACAAGGCAGCCCGTGCGGTAGGAGGAAACGACTATAACGAGGCGAGCCAGCTTGCCGAAAAGGTGTGCGAATATTTAGAGCAGACTGTTCCGCACGAAGAAGTGCCCACCGTCGAGGGCGTACAGGACGCGGTAGAAAAAATACTTGTGGAAAACGGCCACGCCAAGACCGCAAAGGCGTATATCCTTTACAGAGCCGACAGGACCCGTGTCAGAGAAATGAACACGGGGCTTATGAAGATATACGAGGACCTTACCTTTAAGGCAGCTCGCGACTGCGATATAAAAAGAGAAAACGCCAATATTGACGGCGATACCGCAATGGGTACTATGCTGAAGTACGGTTCGGAGGGCGCAAAGCAGTTCAATGAGATGTATGTGCTCGCGCCGGAGCATTCCAAAGCGCATACCGAGGGCGATATACATATACACGATCTGGACTTTCTGACTCTTACCACCACCTGCTGCCAGATCGACCTTATAAAGCTGTTCAAGAACGGATTTTCCACCGGTCACGGCATACTCAGAGAGCCTAACGAGATAGGCAGCTACTCGGCGCTCGCCTGCATAGCTATCCAGTCCAACCAGAACGATCAGCACGGCGGTCAGTCTATACCGAACTTCGATTATGCGATGGCGGGCGGCGTAAGAAAGACCTACAAGCACAGATACGCTCAGAATATAGTACGCGCTATAGAGCTTATCGGCGGGGTCGACGACGTTGTATCGGTCGAGGCTAAAGTCAAGGAGTACATGAAAAAGCTGGAAGAACAGGAGATAGTACCTGTTATCGCCAACGATAATGGCTTTTCCGATGCGGAAAAACCCTTGATAAAGGAAATTTGCCCGGATATTTCGGATGAAACGGTAGAGCGTATCCAGAAATTTGCTCTTAAGCATGCCTATACGGAGACTGACAGAGCTACCTATCAGGCTATGGAGGCTCTTGTACACAACCTCAACACCATGAACAGCCGCGCGGGTGCGCAGACGCCGTTCTCATCGATAAACTACGGTACCGACACCTCTCCCGAGGGAAGAATGGTAATAAAAAATATCCTGCTTGCGAATGAAGCGGGCCTCGGCAACGGCGAAACGCCTATATTCCCGATACATATTTTCAAGGTAAAAGAAGGGATAAACTACAACGAGGGCGATCCCAACTACGACCTGTTCAAGCTGGCGTGCAGAGTATCCGCAAAGCGTTTGTTCCCGAACTTCTCGTTTATAGACGCTCCGTACAATCTGCAATATTATAAGCCCGGCGACTATAACACCGAGATAGCTTACATGGGCTGCCGCACAAGAGTTATCGGCAATGTGCATGACCGCTCCAGAGAGATAGTTACCGGCAGGGGAAACCTTTCCTTTACCTCGATAAATCTGCCGAGACTCGGAATACTTGCCGGCGGCGATATAGTTAAATTCTTTGAGCTGCTGGAGGACAAGATGAATCTTGTCATAGATCAGCTGTTGTACAGATTCAAGATACAGTCCCAGAAGAAGGTAAAGAACTTCCCGTTCCTTATGGGACAGGGTATCTGGATAGATTCCGACAGGCTCAGCCCCAATGATACCGTGGGTGAGATATTAAAGCACGGTACGCTTTCAATGGGCTTTATCGGTCTTGCCGAGTGCCTGAAGTCGCTTATCGGCGTTCATCACGGCGAGAGCGAGGAGGCGCAGCAGCTCGGATTAAGGATAATCGGCCGCATGAGGGCAAGAATGGACGAGGAAAGCCAGAAAACCGGCCTTAATTTCTCGCTGCTGGCTACTCCGGCAGAGGGGCTTTCCGGACGTTTCGTGCGTATAGACCGCAAGCGTTTCGGCAAGATAGAGGGCGTTACCGACAGGGATTATTATACCAACTCGTTCCATGTGCCGGTATACTTCCCGATAAACGCATTCAGAAAGATAAAGCTCGAAGCTCCGTATCACGCGCTTACCAACGCGGGACATATCAGCTATGTAGAGTTAGACGGTGATCCGCTGGAGAATCTTGAGGCATTTGAGCAGGTCATCAGGTGCATGAAAGAATCCGGCATAGGCTACGGCTCTATAAACCATCCCGTCGATCGTGACCCGTGCTGCGGCTTTACCGGAATAATCGGCGATGTATGCCCGAAATGCGGCAGGAGCGACCACGGCGATAACACTCGCTGCGAGCGTATCCCTCGTATCAAAGTTTAAGCTTATCGACAATAATTTCAACAGCCTTTCCGCTTTCGGAAAGGCTGTTTTTGTATAAAAAGGCGTTACATATTACATTGATTTTATGAAATAATATCATCAGTGGAGCTTTTCACAAATACAAATAAAGGAAGAAAACATTATGAGCTATTATACCGATGATATTGATTTTCTTAATGCAGACATAGATGTACGCGACTATATAATTAAGAATTACACACCGTATGAAGGCGGCGGGGATTTTCTGGCCGATCCTACCGATGCGACGTTAAAGCTGTGGAAAAAGGTGCAAATGCTTATGGGGGAAGAGCATAAACGCGGCGGGGTGTATGACATCGACGCCGATACCGTATCCGGAATAACCTCTCATAAGCCCGGCTATATTGATAAAGAGCTTGAAAAGATAGTAGGCTTGCAGACGGACGAGCCGCTTAAACGAGCGATAATGCCTTTCGGCGGGATACGCATGGTGAGGACTTCTCTTAAAGCATACGGCAGAGAACTGAGCACCGACAACGAGCGGATATTCAAATACCGTAAGACGCATAACGACGGCGTTTTTGACGTATACACCGAGGAAATGAGGAAAGCACGCCACTTCGGCATAATAACCGGACTTCCGGACGCTTACGGCAGAGGACGCATAATAGGAGACTACCGCAGGGTAGCGCTGTATGGGGTGGATTTTCTGATAAATCAGAAGCTAAGGAGAAGAGCCGAATTTGACGGCATGGCGTTCGACGAGGAAATGATACGTCACAGCGAAGAGCTTGCCGAGCAGATAAAGGCGCTTAATGAGCTTAAGGAGATGGCGGCGTCATACGGCTTTGACATATCGCTCGGCGCAAAGGATACCAAAGAGGCGTTCCAGTGGGTATATTTTGCTTATCTCGCCGCGGTAAAGGAGCAAAACGGTGCGGCAATGTCGATAGGCAGGATATCGACGTTCCTTGATATATACGCGCACCGCGATCTTGAAAATAAGCGCTATACCGAGGAAGAGATACAGGAGTTTGTTGATCAGTTTGTTATGAAGCTGAGAATGGTGCGGTTTTTGCGCACGCCGGCTTATGACGAGCTGTTTTCCGGCGATCCTACCTGGGTGACGGAATCCATAGGCGGCATGGCGCTGGACGGCAGACCGCTGGTCACGAAAATGAGCTTTCGCTTTCTGCATACGCTGCGAAATCTCGGACCGGCTCCCGAACCGAACCTTACCGTGCTGTACAGCAAAAATCTGCCGCAGAGCTTTAAGGAGTTTTGCGCGGATATATCGGTCAAGACCTCATCTATACAATATGAAAACGACGATATAATGAGGGATATGTACGGGGATGATTATTCGATAGCTTGCTGCGTATCGGCTATGAGGACCGGCAAGCAGATGCAGTTTTTCGGCGCGCGGGTGAATATGGCGAAAGCATTATTATACGCTATAAACGGCGGAAAAGACGAAAAGAGCGGCGAGCAGGTCGCTTTGCCTATCGCTCCGATAACCGACGAGATACTGGACTATGAAAAGGTGATGTATAATTTCGACGCCATAATGGAATGGCTTGCGGGGCTGTATATAAATACTCTTAATATCATTCACTATATGCACGATAAATATTGTTATGAACGGCTGGAAATGGCGCTGCATGACGACGACGTAAAACGCACCATGGCGTGCGGGATAGCGGGACTTTCGGTAGTTGCGGACAGCCTCAGCGCGATAAGATACGCAAAAGTCCGCCCGATAAGGAACGAACAGGGGATAGCGGTGGATTTTTCGATAGAGGGCGATTTCCCTAAATTCGGCAACGACGACCGTCGGTCGGACGCGCTGGCGGTGATGGTCATTAAAGCGTTTCTTCAAAAGCTTAAAAAGCATAAGACCTACCGCAGCGCAGAGCCTACTTTGTCCGTGCTGACGATAACTTCAAACGTTGTATACGGCAAAAAGACCGGCTCTACACCCGACGGCAGAAAAGCGGGAGAGCCGTTTGCTCCCGGCGCTAATCCGATGCACGGACGGGACGCCAAAGGCTGCATAGCCTCTATGAAGTCGGTGGCAAAGCTGCCTTACAAATATTCCAGCGACGGCATATCCTATACTTTTTCGGTGATACCCGAGGCGCTGGGTCACAATAACGACGAGCAGGTAAGTAACCTTGTCGAGCTGCTTGACGGCTATTTTGCACAAAGCGGCCATCATATCAATGTAAACGTCATGAGACGGGAAACGCTGATGGACGCGATGGAACACCCGGAAAAATACCCGCAGCTTACTATTCGCGTATCGGGATATGCGGTAAATTTCACACGCCTTTCCAAAGAACAGCAGCTTGATGTGATAAACAGGACGTTCCATGAAAAATTCTGACGCTCCCGCCGTTGAGGGATATATCCACTCGGTAGAAACGTTCGGCGCGGTAGACGGCCCGGGGCTTAGATATATCGTGTTTGTTCAGGGCTGTCCGCTAAGGTGCATATACTGCCATAATCCCGACAGCTGGAAAATGAGCGACGGAAAAAAGACAACTTCCGCCGAGGTGGTAAAGGATATAGAGGAATATTACGCTTTTATACGGCACGGCGGCGTTACCGTTTCCGGTGGCGAGCCGTTGATGCAGCCTGAGTTTACCGCCGATATTTTCCGCAGGTGCAAGGAGCTTGGGCTGCATACCGCGCTGGATACCTCCGGCAGTGCGGAATATCACACCGCGCTTAAGGTTTTGAAATATACCGACCTTGTATTATTGGATATAAAGGCGTTCGACCCTGAGTTGTATACGGCGGTAACGGGCGCTGCCAAAGACAAAGGAAAGCTGCTGCTGGAGCTTTGCGAAAAGCTTGCGATAAAGGTATGGATACGCCATGTGGTATTGCCGGGATATACGGCGGATAAAACGCATATAGAAAGCCTTGCGGAATATCTTTCCGGCTTTTCCTGTATAGAAAAGACCGAGCCTATAGCATTCCATAAAATGGGAGAATATAAATGGAAAAACAGCGGCAAGGATTATAAGCTGTACGACACAGCTCCTCCCGATGAGGCAGTAATGGACGGGATACGGGAAATTTTCCGCTCAAAGGGCTTGAAATTATAAACGGATTAGTATATACTATAAATGAGAATTTTTACGGGCGGTGTTTATATGAGTGAACGCGGCGACAAAGCACAACAGCTTTTTCTGAGCGGGTATAACTGCGCTCAGTCGGTGCTGATAGCCTTTTGTGACCTTACCGGACTGGACGAAAAGACGTCGGCGCTTATCGCGTCGGGCTTCGGCGGGGGAATGGGCAGAATGAGAGAGGTCTGCGGTACGCTGTGCGGAGCGTTCATGGCCGCGGGGATAATAAACGGTTATTACAAGCCGGGCGACTTTGACGAAAAGGCAAGGACATATAAGATGATACAGGAGCTTGCCGCGCGCTTCAAAGAGCAAAACGGCAGTATCATCTGCCGCGAGCTGCTGGGGCTGAAAGCTGCCGATACCTCGTATATCCCGGAAAAACGCACGCCCGAATATTATAAGAAACGTCCCTGTCCGCTTCTTGCAAAGCAGTCCGCGGAGATACTGGAGAAATTTTTACAGGACTTATCGGCCGATGATACGGCCGTACATAACGACATACAGAAAGGGTAAAGCTATGATCGCACTTATTACCGGCGCAAGCTCCGGCATAGGAAAAGAGCTTGCAAAAAATATGGCGTCGCGCGGGGTAAATCTTATCCTTGTCGCAAGACGCACCCAAAGACTTCTTATGTTAAAGCAGGAGATACAGTACAACTGTCCTTCCGTCAAGGTGAAAGCCATAACCGCCGATCTTTCAAAAGAAAATCAGTGTATAGAGCTGTACGAAAAGACCAAGGACTATAACATAGATTTCCTGTTCAATAACGCGGGGTTCGGCTTGTACGGAGATTTTCTTCATACCGAGCTTTCGGACGAGCTGGATATGATAAACGTCAATATCAAGGCTGTCCATATACTTACAAAGCTGTTCCTTAAAGATTTCGCACAGCGGGGATTCGGCTATATCATGAATACCGCGTCGGTAGCGGGATTTATGCCCGGACCGCTGCTTGCGACTTACTATGCTACAAAAAACTATGTACTTCAGCTTACCAAGGCTATATATGAGGAGCTTCGCAGCAGCGGCAGCGGAGTCGTGGTAAGCGCGCTTTGCCCCGGCCCGGTCAACACCGAATTCAACGAGGTGGCGGGCGTAAAGAAATTCGGCATGCCCTCTGCCTCCGACGCGTACGTTGCGGATTATGCCATTGAAAGAATGCTCGCCGGAGACCTTGTTATAATACCCGGCGTAACTACTAAGGCGGCGGCTGCCGGTTCGCGCTTTGCACCGACTAAGCTGCTTTTAAGAACCGTAAGGACACTTCAGGAGCAAAAGAACGACAAATAATAATGGATTACGTAACCGATTTTAACAGGCTGTTTCGCAGCCTGGGACATAAGCCCGACCCGAACAGATTGGTTTCCCAACATTCAAGCGGGAAAACGCAGGAGCTTTTCGAGTATCTCAAAAGCATATACGGAAAAAAGTTTTTATCGGGTCAGCAATATTTACAGCCTAACGAGCTGGAAGACGTGGTGTATTACCGCCTTACGGGAAAGCTTCCGGCGGTAAGAGGCTATGATTTTATGGGAGTCAGCACCTGCCGCAAGCCTGACGATCAGGTGGAGCGCGCTATAAAATGGGCGACAGAGTGCGGCGGCATAGTTACCATGTGCTGGCACTGGTACGCTCCCGACGATATGTACGATTTTTCAAAAGGCTCTGCGTTTTATTACAAAACTACCGATTACGACCGAAAGACCGGCTTTAATATCCTGCGGGCGGTGCGGCGCGGCACGACGGAATATTCCTTTATAATAAGGGAAATAGACAATGTGGCGGCGCAGCTCAAAAGGATGTCCGAGCTTGATATACCCGTGTTGTTTCGCCCGCTGCATGAGGCTAACGGCAGCTGGTTCTGGTGGGGAGATCACGGCAGCGCAAAATCCGTTGCGGCATATAAAACGCTGTGGTACATGATGTTTGACCGACTGGAAAATTATCACAAGCTGGATAATCTTATCTGGGTCTGGAACGGTCAGGACAAGCGTATGCAGGTAGACCCCAATACCTACGATATTTTCGGCGACGATATATATTCCGAGCTGCCTAACGACCATTCCTCTCAGAAAGAACGGTTCGATTACGCCGAGGAATACAATCACGGCAAGCTTACCGCGCTTTCCGAGTGCGGTTACATACCTCACCCCGAGCAAATGAAAAAGGACGGCGTAAAATGGCTTTGGTGGCTGCCGTGGTGGGGAGGATTCGTGTATAAAAGAGAAGAGTGGCGTCCCGTTATAAAAGACGGCTTTCCGGTGATAAACGACGAAAAAATGAGCGAGGATCTTCTTAAAGAGGTCTTTGCCCGCGACGACGTTGTTTCATTGCAAGACCTGCCGTGGTGGGACGATAAAAAGTATAAGCTGCCGGACATTCTTATTGAAAACCTCAAAGGTGTAAAGGAGCCTGTATGGAAAAAATAAGTTGTATGCTTATAATATCGGTGCTTGCGGCGGTAATGCTGTGCGGCTGCTCGGACGGCTCCGTACCCGCTTTTGTAAGTGAGCAAAGCACGGTGAGCATAGCGGAGGGATCGGGGCTTTCCTGCAAGGAATACGCCGAAAAAATACTCGGCTTTGCGGAATTTCCCGCTATGGAGGAGGTCACGGACGATTCCATGCTTAGCAGCATGATAGACGTAACCACCGACGACATCAAGGAGTATTGCGTATATCATAACCTTATCAGCGTTAATTTGCAGGAGATAATAGTGATAAAGTCCTCCGATACCAAAACGACGCTCAAAACGCTTGAGGACAGGAAAACAACGCTGATAGATCAGCTTGCGTTCTATCCCGAACAAAAAGAATCCGCAGAGGCTACCGTTATCGGCAGTTCCGGTGATATCTGCTACCTTATCACTCACCCTGAGGCTGCCGAGATAGAGAAAAAACTTAAAGAGATACTTTAATAAAACCTAAAAACCGCTTCGGAGCTTACCGGAGCGGTTTTTATCACTTGACAGAAAAATATAATGGTGATATAATTACTAGTATATATTAAGCCGCTCTCGTAAGGCGGCAGGGAGGTAATTAATATGGTAAATTTAACACTTAAGGACGGAAGTATCCGTCAGACAGAGCCGGGAATGTCGGTCATCGAGATAGCGTCTCAGATAAGCCGGGGACTGGCTAAAGCGGCGTGTGCGGCACGCATCGACGGCGAGGTCAAAGACCTGCGCACAGTAATAGATAAAGACTGCACACTGGAAATACTCACTTTTGACGACGACGACGGACGCAGAGCGTTTCGTCATACCGCGTCGCATATAATGGCGCAGGCGGTAAAAAGACTTTACCCCGACGTTAAGCTGGCTATAGGCCCCGCTATCGACAACGGGTTCTATTACGATTTTGACAGGGAAACTCCTTTCACAACCGAGGAGCTTGAAAAGATCGAAGAAGAAATGAAGAAGATCGTCAAGGAGGATCTTAAGCTGGAGCATTTCGAGCTTCCTCCCGACGAGGCTGTAAAATATCTTAAAGAGCAAAACGAGCCCTACAAGGTAGAGCTTTGTGAGGAACATGCCGGTAAAAACGAGCCTATCTCATTCTACCGTCAGGGCGAATTTACCGACCTTTGCGCAGGGCCGCACCTTATGTCCACCGCCGCTGTAAAAGCATTCAAGCTGACCAGCTGCACCGGCGCATATTGGAGAGGCGACGAGAAAAACAAGATGCTGTCCAGAATATACGCGACGGCTTTCCCCAAGGCGTCCGAGCTGGAGCTTTACCTTCAAAGAATAGAAGAGGCTAAAAAGCGCGACCACAGAAAGCTCGGCAGAGAGCTGGAGCTGTTCACCGTCATGGACGAGGGGCCCGGCTTCCCGTTCTTCCTGCCAAAGGGCATGATACTCAAAAATACTCTTATAGATTACTGGAGAAAGATACACACCCGCGAGGGATATGTCGAGATATCCACGCCTATAATGCTGAACCGCACCCTTTGGGAAACCTCCGGACACTGGTATCACTACAAGGATAATATGTACACTACAGTGATAGATGATACCGATTTTGCCATCAAGCCGATGAACTGCCCCGGCGGACTGCTGGTATACAAGAGCAAGCCGCGTTCTTACCGCGAGCTGCCTATAAGAATGGGCGAGCTCGGTATCGTACATCGTCATGAGAAATCCGGCACGCTGCACGGCCTTATGAGAGTGCGCTGCTTTACCCAGGACGACGCGCATATCTTTATGACGCAGGATCAGATAACCGACGAGATAAAAGGCGTTGTAAGACTGATAGACGAGGTATACACGCTGTTCGGCTTTAAGTATCATGTGGAATTGTCTACCCAGCCGGAGGACAGCATGGGCAGCAAGGAGGACTGGGATACCGCTACCGACGGCCTTAAAAGAGCGCTGGAGGAGCTTGGACTGGATTATGTCATAAACGAGGGCGACGGCGCGTTCTACGGGCCGAAGATAGATTTCCATCTCGAGGATTCGCTCGGCAGGACATGGCAGTGCGGTACTATTCAGCTTGACTTCCAGCTTCCTATGAGATTCGAGATAGATTATACCGGCGCGGACGGCGAAAAACATCGTCCGATAATGATACACCGCGTCGTATTCGGCTCTATTGAGCGCTTTATAGGAATACTGACCGAGCATTTTGCCGGCGCGTTCCCGATATGGCTTGCACCGGTGCAGGTGATCCTTATGCCTATCGCGGACAGACATCACGAATTTACTCTGAAAGCGGCGGAGAAACTAAAAGAATACGGCATACGCGTTGAAACGGACCTTAGAAACGAGAAGATAGGCTTTAAGATACGCGAGGCGCAGATACAGAAAATACCCTATATGGTCGTTATCGGCGACAAAGAAGTCGAGGCGGGCGGATTTTCCGTGCGCTGCCGAAAAAGAGGGGATATGGGCGCTATGAGCGTAGAGGATTTCTGCGCTATGGCAAAGAAAGAAATAGATGAAAAGACCATAATATAAGATCCATATTCACAAAAAATCGGAGGGTTATACGCCCTCCGTTTTTGTGTTATTAAAGTTTATTTTTGCTTTCCGCACTTTCCGCAAAAAGCGTCGGTGTCTTTATTATGATATCCGCAAGCGCTGCAAAACCAGCCGTTACTTTGCTGTACAGGCTTCGGCAATTCGTCCGCGGCAGACTTCGGTACCGGAAGAGAGCCGTTATATCCGCTCCTATCGGGGATATAAACGTCAAACTCTTCACCGCCGCATAAAGGACACTGCGAGGAATACGGCGGTACCGACGCGCCGCAGCGTTTACAGGTCTTTACCTGCGGTTCTTCCGGACGCAAAGAGGAATTTTTCTGCGCAAGCTCGGTATACTTCGGCGATATGCAGTTTACCAGCGAGAATATCACGCTAATGCCGGACGCCGCCAAAACAAGTATATCAAAGAAGATAGCGCCGTCGCTTATTTCATGGGCGTTTACGTCTATCAATATCATCGCCGCGCAAAGCAGCCCGACGATAACGGAGAAGACGATTATCATTTTCCGCTTTCCCAAAGTTGGGAAAGCGATGAATCTCAAAGTTATTATAAGCGTTATCACCGCGGCGATTATTATCAATGTCTGTATCATATCTGCTCCTTATAAGAAAGAACGAACGATTTCCATGTTTTATTCCTTTTTGACGCTATCATCTGAATGCTTTATTGCTGAGGTCTTGCGCTGCCGCAGGAGGGGCAGAAGTTCACGGATTCGGGGTTCATTCTTCCGCAGTTTGAACAATACCATTGATAATCGGACGGTGCGGCTTGCTGTTCGGGCTGAACGGGTTGAACAGGCTGAACGGGCTGAACAGGCTGCATAGGCTGAACGGGAGCGCCGTTTTGCGGGTTGTAGGCGTTGTTCTGGGGAGCGCCGTAGTAAGCGCCGGGCTGCTGATATACCATTCCGGTAGGAGCAAGCGGCGTTCTTGTAGCCTTAAGACCGTATATTCCGGTTACAAGAGCGAATACCGTAAGCGCTAAAGTAATTATCATCAATATGGGAGCCATGTCGAAGATCATATCAATAACATCCTGCATCATGGAAGCTGCCGCAAGGTCGCCATCACTTATAAGTTCGTGCGTTATCTCTGCGAGAATATTTTCAAAGAATCCCCTCATACATAGCATTACTATCAATCCGAGCATACTGAAAATATTTATCACGGCCAGAATAATATTTATTATGGACAGCACTCTTATTCCCGTGCGCTTTCCGCTGGTCTGCATGGTTTTGTAGCCCGGTACCATACAAAGTATGATTATCGAAAAAACTAAAAGTAACATATTTTCCTCCTGAATTTCCGTTTTTAACGGAAGATTTTGCATTATATCGTTTAAGCGGCTCTTCCGAAAAACAAAATATAATGTAATTATCCTAATTTTATCATACAAAAAGATTTTTGTCAATCATAGCGGGATAAAATTTGCGAATTTAGCATTACTTGACTTTATTTCAAAATAGGGGTATAATACTTTAAGTAAAATACGTTTTATATCGGAGCTTTCCGCTAAATTACAGGAGAGATACAATGAGATTTTCTTTTTGCCCGGATTGCGGCGAAAGGCTGTCGGCGCGTGACCTCGGCGATGAGCTTAATGTGCCGTGGTGCGACGGCTGCGGCAAACCGTGGTTTGAAATGTTTCCCTGCTGCGTTATCGTTTTGGCGCGGCGGCAGGGAAAGTACGCGCTTATAAAGCAAAACAGCTGCGAAAAGAGCGAACGTGATAAATTCGTCTGCGTATCCGGTTATATAAAGACCAATGAAAGCGGGGAACAAGCGGCAAGGCGCGAGGTAAAGGAAGAATTAGGGCTTGACGTGATGTCCTGCAAGCTTGTTTCAACTTACGTTTATAATAAAAAGCAAATGCTTATGCTGGGGTACGCCGCAGATGTAAGCGAGGGAGAATTTCAGCTTTCCGACGAGCTTTGCGGCGCACAATGGTTCGACATTGAACAGACCGTCGAATTGCTGGGTAAAACTACGGTGGGCGACGAGCTTATAAAGGATATACTGAGCAAGGGTTTATGATAAAGGAGATACGATATGTCGGAAAAGACGATGATACCGCCCTATGAAAGGACGGCGTACTATTACGAAACGGATAAAATGGGGATAGTACACCATTCCAATTATATCCGCTGGTTTGAGGAAACAAGGGTGTATTTTCTCGAAAAGTGCGGCTATCCGTACCGCAAAATGGAGGAGGAAGGCGTGATGATACCGGTGCTTTCTGCCTCCTGCGAGTATAAAAACGCGATACGCTTTGACGAAACGGTGCTTATCGACCTTAAGGTGACCGAGTTCAACGGCTTCAAAATGACCGTAACATATACCGTTACCGGCAAGGAGGACGGCGTGCTGAAAGCCGTCGGAGAGACCCGCCACTTTTTCGTGGATAATTCGCTGCGCCCGATCAGAGTGAAAAAAGAGCACATCGGTATTTATAACGTGTTCAACGATTATAAAGAGCTGTGCTTGCAGTCTTGACTTTTACGCTTTAGTGTGATAAAATGATATAGAAATATTTTTAACACCGCATAACGACAGGAGCAGGAAAGTCTTAAAAATAAATTTTTAAGACTTTGCGTTGCAAAAACTCGAAAGGAGAAGCTTGCTTTGCAAGCATGGTATAAATATGAACAATAAACTTAAAAGCAGGGACAAGGATTATCTTTTTAAGGCGGTATTGCAGCTTAAAACGATAGAGGAATGCTACAACTTTTTTGACGACCTTTGCACGATACAGGAGCTTGAGTCTATCTCGCAGCGCCTTCACGTGGCGAAGCTGCTCAGCGACGGACTGGTATACAGCGACATCGTCCAAAAGACCGGCGCCAGCACCGCCACCATAAGCAGGGTGAACCGTTCTCTCAAAGGCGGCAACGACGGCTATTCGGTAGTTTTTGAGCGCTTGAAAGAGCTGCCCGACGACGAGGAAAATTAACGGTGGGAGGATACGGCAGCTTTGCGTCGGTGTATGACCGCCTGACCGAAAATATCGACTATAAAGAGCTGTGCGGATATTACGACCGCATGGCGAAAAAACGCGGCCGCGGCACGGGTATCCTGTTAGAGCTCGGCTGCGGCACAGGTAACGTCAGCGTCGGCATGAAAGACCTCGGCTATGACGTTATCGCGGTGGATATCAGTCCGGATATGCTGAACGTCGCCTTGTCAAAGCCGCATGACGGTATAGAGTATCTTTGTCAGGACATGTGCAGCCTTGATATGTACGGGACAAACGACGTTACTATATGCACGTTGGACGGGATAAATCATCTTGACGGCGAGCGTGAAATGTCCGCGTGCTTTGACTCGGTGTCTATGTTTTTGGAGACCGGCGGCGTGTTTTTGTTTGATTATAACACGGTGAGAAAGCACCGCGAGATACTCGGCGATAACACGTTCGTGTATGACCTTGACGACGTTTACTGCGTATGGCAGAATTATTACGAGCCGGACAGCGGGCGGGTGGATATCGCACTTGATATATTCACACAGCGGGACGGACTTTATTCTCGCGACGGTGAGGAATTTTCCGAATGGGCTATGCCGCTTGACCGCGTAGAGCAGCTGCTTATACGTTCGGGCTTCGGCGATATAGAGATATATGATTTTATGGCCGAAAACAAGGGCGGCGAGCAGTGCGAAAAGGTACTGTTTTCCGCCGTGAATAAAAGAAAACACCAATAGAGAGGAACAGAGATTTGGGAATTATAGCAAGGGCGTTATCCGCAGACGGCAGTGCGCTGTGCTTCGCCATGGATTCTACCGATATTGTACAAAGGCTGCATGAGATACACAAGACCTCGGCTACAGCGTCTGCCGCGGCAGGCAGACTTGTCACGGCGGCAAGTCTTATGGGGGCGCTTATGAAAAACGAGACCGACCGCATCACCGTAAGGATAAACGGCGGCGGTCCGGTCGGCACGATAACGGCTGTGGCGGATTATATGGGAAATGTAAAATGCAGCATAGATAACCCGTTTGCCGATCTTCCGCCAAACAAGCAGGGAAAGCTGGATGTGTCCGGCATAGTGGGGACTGACGGTTATCTGGCGGTAATAAGGGATCTCGGTCTGAAAGAGCCTTACGCCGGACAGATACCGATAATAAGCGGCGAGATAGCTATGGATATAACCCAGTATTACGCGACGAGCGAACAGATACCGACGGTATGTGCGTTAGGCGTGCTGGTAGATACCGATCTTAAAATAAAATGTGCGGGCGGCTATATGATACAGCTCGTACCGCCGATAAACGAATCCGCTATAGACGTTATCGAGCAGAATATCAAGGATATGCAGTCGGTGACAGAGCTGCTGTCCGCAGGGCTTACTCCCGAAGAGATCGCGCTGAAAGGACTTGAGGGACTGGGCGGCGATATTCTCGATAAGTGGGAGGCGGAGTATTACTGCAACTGCTCCCGTGAAAGGACGGAGCGCGTGCTTGCCGCGTTGGGAAAAGAAGAGCTTTTTAAGCTGGCGGAGGAGCAGAGCGAAACAGAACTGTGCTGCCATTTTTGCGAAAAGAAGTACAGCTTTACTTCCGAGCAGATAAGACAGCTTATAAGTCGGATATGACCGGAGCGTGCTTATGAAAAAATGGCTGCTTAAACAACTGGATACCGCTATAGCCGAAGATCTGCGCAAGGAAACCGGACTGCCTGCGCTTGTAAGCGAGCTGCTGACCGTTCGGGGCATACATACCGCCAAGCAGGCGGAGAGCTTTTTTTACGCAAACGAGCTGTCCGACCCCTATCTTATAAAGGACATGGACAAGGCGGTCGCCGCCGTCGAGCAGGCGCTGGAAGACGGCGATAAAATAACCGTTTACGGCGATTACGACTGTGACGGCATAACCGCTGCGGTGATACTGACCGATCATATTTGCGCGTTGGGAGGGGAAGCCGATTGGTATATCCCCACCAGAGAAGAGGGCTACGGGCTGAACGTCGACGCCGTGCGAAAGATAGCCGAGAACGGCACCGGACTTATAATCACTGTAGATAACGGAATTTCCGCCGTAAAAGAGGCGGAGCTTATATATGAGCTGGGTATGAAGCTGGTGATAACCGACCACCACGCAGTCCCCGATACTTTGCCTAGGGCGGAGGCTGTCGTTGATCCGCACCGCAGGGACGATACCTGCAAATGCAAGTATCTTGCGGGCTGCGGCGTGGCGCTGAAGCTAATCATGGCGCTTGAGCATGACTGTGAAACGGTGCTGGAGCAGTACGCGGACCTTGCCTGCATAGGAACGATGGGGGATTCGGTGCCGCTTGTAGGGGAGAACCGCATAATAGTCCGCACCGGCATCAGCGGAATGGAATACACCGAAAACGCGGGTCTGTACGCGCTTATAAATGCGGCGGGACTTCACGCGGACAATATGAGCGCCGTCGGCGTTTCTTTCGGATTGTGTCCTAGAATAAACGCAGTCGGCAGAATGGACATCCCCTCTAAGGCGGCGGAGCTTTTCCTGTCACAAAACCGCTCTGCGGCCCAGGCCAGGGCGGAAGAGCTCTGCGGCTTCAACACCGAAAGAAAGGAATACGAGAGCGAGCTTGTAGAACAGGCGATAGCGCAGCTTTCCGATGACCCGCAGCGGTTCAACGAGCCGGTGCTGATAGTCGTCGGAGAGGGGTGGAGGCACGGCGTTATAGGCTTGGTCGCTACCAAGCTCACCGAGCGGTTCGGCAAGCCGTCTATAGTTATAGGCTTAGAAAACAAAGAGGCACGCGGCAGCGCCCGCAGCATAGAGGGCTTTTCGATAGCGCGGCTGTTCGATCATTGCAAGGGATTATTGATAAAGCAGGGCGGACATGACGCCGCCGGAGGATTTTCCATCGAAGAGGAAAATATACCGGCGTTTTGTAAGATGGTCAAGGATTACTGCAAGGAAAAATTCCCGGTAATGCCGGTTCAGGTGATAGAAGCGGACAAGGAGCTGACTATTTCAGACCTTGATATATCCGCGGTGGAAAACCTCGAATATTTACAGCCGTTCGGCGAGGGGAACCCCACTCCGCTGTTTTTGATGAGGGAATGCGAGATCACCTCCACCCGTCCTCTTAAAGACGGCAAGTACACCGCTTTTCATGCAATATTTCAGGGAAAGCAGCATAAGTTTTTGTGCTTTGGAATAAAGTACGATGATTTTCATTACCGCATAGGTGAAAAGGTCGATCTGCTTGCAAATCTTGAGATAAATGAATATAATGATGTTAAAAGCGTCAGCATACGGGTAAGAGAATTGCGGCGCAGCGGCATCGATCAGAATAAATTGTTTGCCGCCGAGGAGATATATAACAAAATAGTCAACGGCGAAAAAGTCGATCCCAGACTTTTGAGCAGAATAATGCCTACCACCGAGGAAATGAAATTGCCGTTTGATATTTCAAGAAGCTATACCGGACTTTCCGACGCGGCAGAATATGCGCTGACTATGGGAGTGAATTACTGCAAGTTTATGATGTGTCTGCATATTTTTGCGGAGTTCGGACATTTGAAGCTGGACAGAGTAAGAGGAACAATGGAGTTTATAAAAGGCGGCAGACGGATAGAGCTGGAACATTCCGCCGTTATCAAACGAATAAAAAGCTGCTGCGGACAAAGCTGACGTTCGCGCGGTATAAGTTTTATGAACACGAAAGGAGAACGGTATGCTGTATACGATAGACATGCTTATAGACAGGATAAAAAGCAGCGAAAAAACTTATGACACGGAAAAGATCATACAGGCGTATCAGCTTGCCGAGAAAGCACACGAGGGCGTTTTGCGTACCTCCGGCGACCCGTATATCTCTCATCCGGTAGCGGTGGCGTATATCCTGCTGGAAAAATTCTGGATGGATACGGACACTATCTGCGCGGCTTTGCTGCACGACGTGGTAGAGGACACCGATATAACCCTTGAGGAGATACAGAAAAAATTCGGCGAGGACGTCGCAAGACTTGTAGACGGCGTAACAAAAATAGGTCTTGTGCCTTTGAATACCCGCGAAGAGCAGCAGGCGGAAAATATCCGTAAGATACTGATAGCCATGTCAAAGGATATCCGCGTAATAATAATCAAGCTCGCGGACAGACTTCACAACATGCGCACGTTAGAGGCGCGCCCGCCGGAAAAGCAGCGCAAGACTTCTTTGGAAACGATGAACTTTTACGCGCCTATCGCCCACCGTTTAGGTATCAGCGACATCAAGGAGGAAATGGAGGATATCGCGCTTAGATACCTCGACCCGTACGGCTTTCAGGAGATACAGCGCCAGCTGAGCCTTAACAAGGCGCAGCGCGAGGAATTTATAGAATCTATAAAAGAGCGCATACGAGAGCGTATTTCCGATATAGAGCCTCCTCCGATAATTGAGGGCAGAGTAAAAAGCACCTACAGCATTTATAAAAAGGTTTATATAAAGGGCAAGGACTTCAGCGAGATATACGATATTTACGCAGTGAGAGTGATCTTGCAGACCGTGGTGGAATGTTATAACGTGCTGGGTATAATACACGATATGTTCCGCCCGATACCGTACCGCTTCAAGGATTATATCGCCATGCCCAAGCCTAACCGCTATCAGTCCTTGCATACCACCGTTATAGGCAGAGAGGGCGTTCCGTTCGAGGTGCAGATACGCACGCAGGAAATGCACAACACCGCTCAGTACGGCGTTGCCGCGCACTGGAAGTACAAGGCGGGCATACAGGGCAGCGTTGCGGGCGAAAAGCGCTTCGACTGGATACGTCATATTCTCGAACAGCAGCAGGAGGCGGACGACGTCGAACAGATATCCGAGGCGATAAAGGTAGACCTTGCGCCGGACGATGTATATGTGTTCACCCCCAAAGGCGACGTGATAACGCTTCCCGCCGGTTCAAATGTAATAGATTTTGCCTATGCTATCCATACCGAAGTCGGCCACAGAATGATAGGCGCTAAGGTGGGCGGGCGCATGGTGAGCTTTGACCATACGCTCAGCACCGGAGATATCGTCGAGGTAATGACCGGCAGCAGCTCCAGCGGTCCGAGCAGGAGCTGGCTGGAGGTCGCAAAGACCAACGAGGCAAAAGCGAAGATACGCTCATGGTTCAAGCGGGAATGCAGAGAAGAGAACATCGAGCGCGGCAAGGCGCAGCTTGACCGAGAGCTTAAGCGCAACGGCATAATCGCCGACGATGAAATGCTTAAAAACGCGGCTGTACGCCATCATTTTGACACGGTGGAGGATCTTTACGCCGCAATAGGTTACGCCGGAGTTCAGATATCCAAGATCACCACCCGCTTAAAGGAAGAACAGATACGGCAGAATAAACTGAACGCCGCCGCTCAGCAGACGGTGGACGTTGACCGCCTGGTTCAGGAGGCAAACGCGCGCGAGCGTAAAAACGGCGTTATTATAGACGGCATCGACAATTACCCGATAAAATACGCACAGTGCTGCAATCCGCTGCCCGGAGATGAGATAATGGGCTTTATCACGCGCGGATACGGAATATCGGTGCATAAGGCGGATTGCCGCAACGTTATCGAAGGGCTTAAAAGCGAAAATAAAGAGCGCTGGCGCCCCGCGTTCTGGGCGTCGAACGCAAGCAGCTCGTTCCGCGCGACGATAGATATAATCGCCGAGGACCGCACCGCGCTTATCGCGGATATAACCGCTACCATAGCCGGAAACAGGCTGCCTATACACGAGATAAACGCACATTATCTCAAAAACGGCAACGGCAATATTATCGTCACTGTGGAAGTCAGTGGTATCGAGCAGCTTAAAAACATTATCCAACGCTTACAGAAGATACAGGGCATAATATCCGTGGAAAGGACGGGCAAGCAATGAAGATAATCACCCTGCATTTAGGAGAGCTTGACACCTCCTGCTATATAGTTTCCTCGGATAAAGGCAGCGCGGCGGTAATAGACCCCGCGGATAACGCCCCGCTTATCCTTGATAAATTGAAACAAAACGGTCTTACGTTAGAAGCTATACTGCTTACCCACGGACATTTTGACCATACGGGCGCGGTGGCGGCGCTTAAAAAGAAGACCGACGCTAAAATATATCTTCATTCCGCCGACGCGGATATGCCGTATGACAGCCGCAAGAACGTTTCGTATCTGCTGCCGGGATATGTTTTGCAGCCGTTTGACCCCGATGTTATCATATCCGACGGCGACAAGATAAAGCTGGACGAAATAACGTTTACGGTAATGCACACTCCCGGACATACCGACGGCAGCGTTATGTTTATCACAGATAATTGCATTTTTTCCGGCGATACGATCTTTTGCGGCTCGGTAGGAAGAACGGATTTTTATTCCGGCAGCATAAAAAAGCAGCGGGAATCGCTGTCTAAAATATCGAATATGAGCGGAAATTACGAAATATATCCCGGACACGGAGAGGCTACCGACCTTGCAACCGAAAAAGCTTACAATCCGTATCTTAATATTGCTTATCTGGAAAGACGATGATAAGTTCTTTGTATTTTTTGGGCGGTGCGGGAAAATATAAGTACGAGGCGGAAAGACTGATAACGGCTTTTTTCCCGTCGGAACGGATAGAGCTTTGCTTTGACAGCGAGCCTAAGGGCGATGGCTGGGTATCGCTGTATGCGGATGATGAAAGCTTGCAGGCGGTTTTATCCGATGGCGATAGAAAACAGTTGTCGCTGCCTTCCTCAAAAGACGGCGGCAGGGATGAGCTTTTACTCTGCGGACTTATGTACGACCTGTTAAAGGAGCACACCGGCATATCCATGCCGTGGGGAATACTTACCGGAGTAAGACCGGTAAAGGTGATAAGAGCGGCGTATGATAAATACCGCGACCGTGCCGGCGAGTATATTTTTGATGTTTTGCGCGTATCAAAGGAAAGACAGGCGACGGCGAATAAAATAATATCGGCTCAGCGCGGCGCTTTAGAGAGGCTGGGCAAAAACTCCGTCAGTCTGTACGTTTCCATACCGTTTTGCCCGACCAGGTGCAGCTATTGCTCATTTATTTCCTCCGCCGGAAACGCGCTTAAGTTAAAGGGCGAATATCTGAAGCTGCTGCTTTGTGAGCTGGATATTTACCGCGAGCTGATACATGACTGCGGTCTTACCGTGTCTACGGTATATATCGGCGGCGGAACTCCGACGGTATTGGAGCCGGACGAGCTTTCGCTTTTGCTTGACGGACTGGCAAGGTTCGACCTTTCCTCCGTTATAGAATTTACCGCGGAGGCGGGCAGACCCGATACCATAACCGAAGAAAAGCTGCGTGCATTAAAACGCGGAGGAGTTACCCGCATATCTATAAATCCCCAGACCTTTAATGACGATGTGCTGAAAAATATCGGCAGGGCACACACCGCTAAGCAGGTTTACAACGCGTTTTCACTGGCAAGGCAGTGCGGCTTTGACAATATAAACACGGATATAATCGCGGGACTTCCCGGCGATGATACGGACAGCTTTCACGATACGCTGGAAAGGCTTCGGGAGCTTTCACCGGAGAATGTTACGGTACATACGCTCTCGCTCAAACGTTCCTCAACGCTGTTTTATAAGCGTGAAAAAGCGAACATTTCAGGAGCGGCAGCAATGGTAGAGGACGCGGCGCGGCTTTTGGAAAGCACCGGATATTATCCCTATTATATGTACCGACAGAAAAACATCGCGGACAATCTTGAGAACGTCGGCTATTGCAAGCCGGGGCGGGAGTGCTTTTACAATATTTACATGATGGAGGAGCTGCAAAGCATCATTGCCGCGGGTTGTGCCGCCTCGTCCAAATTAGTGGACGGCGGCGGTATAAGGCGCATAGTAAATTACAAATACCCGTTTGAATATATATCCGGATTTGATAAAATGCTGGACGGCAGGGTGGAGCAGCTTCGTAAATTTTTTACCCGCAACGGATAAATATTTGACAATCCGACTTTTATATGGTAAAATCTTAATAGCAGGCCGGATATACCGAAATGCCGGCGATAATACAGTTTAGGAAAGGGAAAGTACAATGAAGATGGACATTCGTTTTAGAGAAGAGGTCGATAATGTTCTCGGCAAGGCAAAGGAGCTTACCGATACAGGCATAAAAAAGACCGATGAGATGATAAAGATGTCACGCCTTAAATTCGGCTGCATAAAGCTGGATAACAAGATAAAGCAGAAATATACTCAGCTCGGCAGGGACGTATATAAAATGGTAAAGACGGATTCCGCCGACAGCGACCTTATCGCAAGCTCCGTAAGCGATATAGAGCGTTTATATAAGGAAATGAACGTTCTGCGCAAGCGTATAGATGAGATGAAGAAAATCATCACCTGCCCTGTCTGCGGCACTAAAAACAAGTACGATTCCGAGTACTGCTCCAATTGCACTCACAGGCTGATGGTGACCGATGTCGCACCCGACGAGTACGGCTACGACGCGGGAGAATGATCACCGAATAAAATTTTGTATATGATCTTCAAATAAAATTTTATAAAATACATGTCTAGGCTGTAGAAAAAGTTCTTAAAAGCCGGAAGGAAAGAGGAGCATGAGGGGAAAACCATCAGGGTTTTCACCCTCATTAGTGATAAGTGCCGCTCGCAGAGCGGCAAAAAATGAGCAAGTATGTCAGCACATACTTGCTCATTTTTTTTGGTCAGCTTGTCGAAAAATCCGACCGTAGGGAGGTTTTTCGACAAGCTGACCTGTCTTGT
This sequence comes from uncultured Ruminiclostridium sp., assembly GCA_947624435.1. Classification (GTDB taxonomy): domain Bacteria; phylum Bacillota; class Clostridia; order Oscillospirales; family Ruminococcaceae; genus Ruminiclostridium_E. Next base: position 52,772 of record CANQKE010000002.1, on the reverse strand, counting down.
TTTTTTGAAAGACAGGTATTTTATTTTTGTCCCGGACATATAATCAAGCAGTACAAAACCTATAGGAGGAAACAATATGTTTGTTATGACTATGACTAAACGCAGGCTGCTGCGTGTGATAACGCTGCTGCTTGTACTTATTACCGGAGCGGCAATAGGGATATTCGCCGTTTTATCCTCTGTCAATACAAGGGCGGAGAGCGTCAAAACGCCTATCTACTGCGTTGACAGGGCGGACAACAAAATAAGCGTGACTTTCGACTGCGCATGGGAAAACAGCAATACCGACCAGCTTATATCTATACTTGAGCAGGCGGGCGTGAAAGCCACGTTCTTCGTGACCGGCGAGTTTTGCGACAAGTACCCGGACGACGTGAAAAAATTCTATGACGCGGGTCACGAGATAGCCAACCATTCCGACAAACACCCTCATATAAACGGCATGAATATCAACGAGCTTATAGAGGACACCAAGGAATGTTCCCGCAAGATAAAGATGATAACGGGAGAAGAGCCGACTCTGTACCGCGCGCCCTACGGCGAGTATGACGACAAGTCCGTTACCACCGTGGAGGGAATAGGCTTAAAGCTGATACAGTGGAACATTGACAGTATAGACTGGGATAATCCGTCCGCTCAGACTATAGTAGAGCGCACTACTAAAAATATTGCGTCCGGCTCTATCCTGCTGTTCCATAATGATCTTGAAAATACCACACAGGCGCTGCCAAAGGTGCTCCAAAGCCTTTTAGATCAGGGATTTGAGCCGGTCAAGGTATCAGAGCTTGTATATGCCGACAATTACACTATCGACGGCACCGGAAAGCAGATAAAGTTGGAGGAAAGCGTATCCACGATAGTTTACAGCGACGATCCGGAGGTGAACTCCGCGTTTGAAGCGCTTGCCGCGGGGCTGACGCGCGAGGAGGTAGACCGCATAGCCTCCGAGGGTATGTCGGCCGAAATGGCGGAGCGCACCGGCAGCCTGCTTACCGAGAGCCAACAGGACGCTATCGCTACCTTATCATACGAAGAACTGGTAGAGATATTCTCAAAGCTCACCGCCGCTGTTTACGCCAAGGAGGACGCCGTACAAAACGGTGATGTTTCCGTTCCCGAAACGTCGGACGTAAATAACGACGGCACTTCGGAAAACTCTCAGCCTATAGTCGCTGAAAGCAACACCGATAACGAAAGCTCCGCGCCGCCTGTCACCACGCTTCCCGATAAGGACAGTCCGGCGATCACGACCGCGCCGTCTGCCGTTGATCCCGGTACGGCGGAGAATATGCCCTCAGTTCCGGAGGTAAACAGTAATACCGAAAGCACGCCGGAAACCGCCGAGCCGGATATTTCCGCCCCGCAAACCACCGCGTCTGACACCTCGTCCTCTGACGAAACTCCGTCGCCTATTATAATCCAGGGAAATAAGGACTGACGATGTAAAGCGCTGCTAAAGAATAATTAATATTTATTTACCTCCCTTGGGGAATTTCCTTAAGGGAGGTAATATTATGAAAATTTCATATTGATTTTTCTTTAATACAATGTTAAAATGTAGATGTAAGACGAACAGAATGAATCTCAAAAGCGATGTTTATTTCCTATAGAAAGGAGAACTATGAACAATACACACCTTGAAACCTTTATCGCTATAGTCGAGGCTGGCAGCTTCAACAAGGCGGCAGAGCAGCTTTATATAACCTCCACCGCCGTTATAAAGCAGATAAATCTTTTAGAAAACGAAGTCGGCGTTCAGCTTTTCGAGCGCACGCACAGGGGACTGAAGCTCACTAAAGCGGGCGAGTCGCTTTACACCGACGCGAAATATATAGTGTCTTACAGCGAGGAGGCGGTCCGCCGCGCGAGAAACGCGAGCCTTGAGAAAAGCGCCGTTATCCGCATAGGCACTTCGCCGATTACTCCCGCGCAGATACTTACCGACCTGTGGCCGAAGATACACGAGCATTGCTCCGATATCAGTTTTCAACTTGTGCCGTTTGAGAATACGCCCGAAAACGCGCGGGAAATTCTTAAAAATCTCGGTCAGAATATCGACGTGGTGACAGGGCTTTTTGACGATACCTTGCTCCAAGTTCGCGGGTGCGCGGGACTTGAAATAGCGAAAGAACCGCTTTGCTGTGCGGTTTCCATTTATCACCCGCTTGCGAAAAAGGACAAGCTGACGGTTCGCGATCTGTACGGCGAGGAATTGCTTTTGATGCACCGCGGTTGGAGCAGTTATGTTGACAAGCTGCGCGACGAGCTTTCTGAACACAAACAGATAAAAATTGTCGATTTCGACTTTTACGATATTAACATTTTCAACCGCTGCGAGCAGGAGAAAAACGTGCTGCTGGTAATTCAAAGCTGGAACTGCGTCCACCCGATGCTAAAGGTCATCCCCGTGGAGTGGGAGCACAGTATCCCGTTTGGCGTGCTGTATTCAAACGAGCCGTCCCGCACTGTTGAGCGCTTTTTGGAGGCTGTAAAGACGGTTATAACTTAAGGTTACAACTGGTAAACTAATTTAGACTTCTCAGGAGGTCTATTTTTTTGTATAATAAAATCATGAACACCGGAACAATAGCCGAGGGTCGGATAAACGACGCCGTTTCCTTTTGGGAGCGGCAGATGGAGAATTAACTACGCAAAAGCAGTTTGAAAGGAGCATTACGAATGAAGAAAAAAGTCGCACTGCTGTTAAGCTTTATAATGATGATTTTTACAGCCTGCGAAAGCGCGGGTACGGCGGAAAATTCCGAAACAGAACGAACTAGCTACAATGTTGCAGAGTCTGCCGATGTAGGACAAAGCTCAGACAGCGAAGAAGAAATCAGCGAGAGCTCTCAAGCACCGAATGACGGCACCCAAACCGACGCTCCTACGGTTTACATGACGACGGATATTTCACCGGAGGGGATAATGAAAGTATATGAGGCGCTGGGCGTGGAGCTTACCGGCGACAATATCGCGGTGAAGCTTTCTACAGGAGAACCGCCCGCGTCCAACTATCTCGACCCTAACCTTATCCGCGATCTGGTAGAAAAGGTAGACGGCACTATTGTGGAGTGCAACACCGCTTACGGAGGTTCGCGTTCCGAAACCGCTATGCACTATCAGGTGGCAAAGGACCACGGCTTTACCGATCTCGGAAAAGGCTTCGTCATAATGGACGAGGACGGCGAATCTATGATACTTCCCGTAGAGGGAGGGCAGCAGCTTTCCGAAAACTACGTCGGCGCTCATTTCGGCGACTTTGACGGTTTTCTTGTACTTTCGCACTTCAAAGGTCACGCAATGGCGGGTTTCGGCGGAGCTATTAAGAATATCTCTATCGGTATCGGCTCTCAGGAGGGTAAATGCCTTATCCATACGGCGGGCAGCAGCCATACCAGTCCGTGGGGCGGCGATCAGGACGCTTTTCTTGAATCGATGGCAGACGCGGGAAAATCAGTAGTAGACGCGCTGGACGGCAATATTCTCTTTATCAACGTGATGAACAGACTGTCCATTGACTGCGACTGTGACGGAAATCCATCCGAGCCGGACATCCATGACATCGGTATCCTTGCCTCTACCGACCCTGTAGCGCTGGATCAGGCTTGCGTAGATCTTATCTATCAGGCGGAGGGCAACGAGAGCTTTGTCCGTCGAATGGAAGGACAGCACGCCGTGCATGTTCTGGAGGCGGGCGAAGCTATCGGGCTTGGCAGCCGCTCCTATAAGCTGGAAAGCGTGGATAATTAAGAGATATAAGGTGGTGAGCGGCTTTGGAACAGATATGGGAGGTGTTCCAGCGGGAATTTGTCTATGTATGGTACTACTTTACCGTGCAGCTGCGGCAGATCGCCCTCTATTACGTTCTCGGTATCGTCCTCGGCTCTATCATCTCGGTATTCGTCAAGGACAAAATTCACGGACTTTTCCGCAGCATGGGCGATAAAAAGCTGGGCGTCCTCGGCATTATTCCGGTAAGTATTCTCGGTATCGCGTCGCCTCTGTGTATGTACGGGACTATCCCGCTTGCGGCGTCTTTCTCCAAAAGCGGTATTCGGGACGATTGGCTGGCGGCGTTTATGATGAGTTCCGTCCTCTTAAATCCGCAACTTATCATTTACAGCACCGCGCTTGGCCCTGCGGCGCTGACGGTGCGCATTGTTTCCTGCTTTGTCTGCGGATGCGTCGCGGGATTGCTGATACGACTGTTCTACAAGGATAAACCGTTTTTCAATTTCACCGGCTTTGACGAGCCGCACAATCATGATACAGACCCGAATCTGTTTTGGCGGCTTATCAAGAATATCGGCAGAAATATCAAGGCGACCGCCCCTTGGTTTTTAGTAGGTGTGCTGCTTTCGGCGCTGTTTCAGCGGTATGTTCCGGCGGACTGGTTTGCGTCTTTATTTGGAGAATCCGGCGAGGGCTTCGGCGTTTTGATGGCGGCGACTATCGGCGTTCCCCTGTATGCCTGCGGCGGCGGGACGATCCCGCTTATCCGTGAATGGCTCTACTCCGGAATGAGCATGGGAAGCGCGGCGGCGTTTATGCTTACCGGACCGTCAACAAAGATAACTAATCTCGGCGCGCTCAAGATCGTGCTGGGCGTAAAGCGGTTTTTATTATATATCGCATTTGTTATTCTGTTCTCGTTTGTAACGGGAATGATCGTAAATCTTATTTTATAAAAAGAAAGGAATGTTTCTAATGAAAAAATTATTTGCATCAGTTTTAAGCGTTATGCTTGTGCTCGCTTTGGCGGGCTGCGAAAGCACATCTACCGCTTCCTCTAATGCGGAGAGCAGTCAGGCGCAAAGTGAAGCGACCCCGGCGGAGGCGACAAGCGCCGATAATACCGAGAGCACCGAAGAACAAAGCGAAGCGGCAGAGTCCTATGAATCCGAGCCGGAAAGCGTTGCAAACGAAACTCCGAGCGAGGGCGGCAAGACCCTTGTGGTCGTTTACTCCGCGTCTGGCAACACTAAGGCTGTCGCAGACTATATCGTTTCCGCGACGGGCGCTGATTTGTTCGAGATAACGCCGACAGAGCCGTACACCGACGCAGACCTTGACTGGACTGATCCAGACAGCCGCGTATCCCGCGAGCATAACGATGAAGCTTTACGCAATATTGAGCTTACCTCGACTTCTGTCGAAAACTGGGCGGACTATGACACGGTGTTTATCGGCTATCCTATCTGGTGGGGAATAGCGGCATGGCCTACCGATACGTTTGTAAAGGCTAACGATTTTACAAATAAAACGGTCATTCCGTTCTGCACCTCGTCGTCATCGGGACTTGGCAGCAGTGGCACTCTTCTTGCCGAAATGGCAGGCACCGGAAACTGGCTTGAAGGACAGCGTTTTCAGTCAAGAGCAGATGAAAGCACGGTAAAGGATTGGGTAGCAAGCTTGGGACTATGATCGGTTTCGACAAAAATTATAACGTTGAAGTCGGGACCGAAACATACAATGGCTTTATTATAGATAACGTTTATCATTCGCAAAATGACGGGGATATACAGATAGATAACGAACACGGCGGCGGTGGATTTGCGGCGTATGACGAGGATATTATGGGCTGGCTGTTTTCAAAATAATTTTTATGAGGGATTTTAGTGTCAAAAAATCTTATAATTTATTACTCCCGCAATGGCGAGAATTATGTAAACGGGTCTTTGAAAATGCTAGAAAAGGGCAATACCGAGATCGCGGCGGAGTTTATAGAGAAAGCCGTCGGCGGCGATATGTTCGAGGTGGAAACATTAGCTCCGTATTCCGAAAGCTATAATATCTGCATTGAACAGGCAAAGAAAGAGCTGAACGAAAACGCTCGTCCCGCGCTGAAAGAATATCTGTCGGATATTTCGCAGTACGATAATATTTTCGTCTGCGGACCGTGCTGGTGGGGAACATTCCCGATGGCAATCTTTTCTCAGCTGGAAAGGCTTGACTTCACCGGTAAGAAAGTAATTCCGCTTATGACCCACGAGGGCAGCGGCATGGGCAGCAGCGAGCGGGATATCAAAAACATCTGCAAGGGCGCAACATTCAAAAAAGGTCTTGCGGTACACGGCGCGGACGCTGCAAGGTCGGAAAAAATAATTTCACAATGGGCTAAAAATTCAATATGAGGAGGAAATTTTTATGGAGTACACAGTATTAAACAATGGCATAAAAATGCCTATGGAGGGCTTTGGGGTATTTCAGGTGCCTGACCCTAAGCAATGCGAGCAGGCGGTGCTTGACGCGATAAGCACCGGCTACAGGCTTATAGACACGGCGGCGGCTTACGCAAATGAAGAGGCTGTCGGCGCGGCGATCAAGAAAAGCGGCGCTTGCCGGGAGGACTTGTTTATCACAACAAAACTCTGGGTGTCCGACGCAAGCTATGACAAGGCAAAATCAGCGTTTGAGACCTCGCTTAAAAAGCTGGGGCTGGAATATCTCGACTTGTATCTCATTCATCAGCCTATGGGCGACTATTACGGCGCATGGAGAGCGATGGAGGAATTGTATAAAGAGGGTCGCATTCGCGCTATCGGCGTGTGTAATTTCTATCCCCACGTTTTGGCTGATTTCTGCGAGACCGTGGAGGTCATACCCGCTGTAAACCAAGTCGAACTGCACCCGTTCTTCCAGCAGGAAAACGCGCTTGAGCTTATGAAAGAATACGAGGTAACGCCCGAGGCGTGGGGACCCTTTGCAGAGGGCAAGCACGGTATTTTCAGCGATCCGGTGCTTACCGAGATAGGCGCAAAGTACGGTAAATCCGCGGCGCAGGTAGTCCTCCGCTGGAACGTACAGCGCGGCGTGGTAGTCATTCCTAAATCCGTTCACCGTGAGCGCATGGAGCAAAATATCGACATCTGGAATTTTACGCTGTCGGACGAGGATATGGTGGCTATCGCTAAAATGGACATCGGTCACAGCGAAATTGTAAACCACTTTGATCCGAATTTTGTAAAGGCATTGCACGGAAGATTTAACTAAGATATGCGGCGTACCGTGAGAACTCGGTGCGCCGTTTGAAAAATACGGAGGCAAATATGAACACTTTCACATACAGTTATCCCACAAAGGTATATTTCGGCGAAAAGGCGGCAAAAAACAGCTTGCCCGCCGAGCTTAAAAAAGTCGGGAAAAACGTTATGCTCGCTTACGGCGGCGGCTCGATAAAGAAAAACGGCGTATATGACGAGCTTATGGGCATACTGAAAGCCGCAGGGAAGAACGTCACCGAGTTTTCGGGGATAATGTCAAATCCAACATATAATAAGGTGCAGCAGGGTGCTCAGCTTGCCAAGAAAAACAGCGTCGATTTTATCCTTGCGGTCGGCGGCGGCAGCGTTATCGACTGTTGCAAGGTCATTTCCGCGCAGGCAAAAATAAGCGACGATTTGTGGACGTTTGAAACCGAAAAGCACGGCTCGCCGAGTGAATTTATCCCGATGGGAGCGGTGGTGACGGCTTTCGGCACGGGCGCGGAAATGAACAACGGCGCGGTCATCACTCACGAGGAAAAGAAGATAAAGGGTGCGCTGTGGGGAGCGTTCTACAGCTTTGCGATATTAGACCCCGTTTACACCATGACAATGCCGTTAAGGCAGGTGATATCGGGCTCATTCGACGCGCTTTCGCATTGTATGGAAACCTATATGGGAACGCCGAGAAAAACCAATCTTTCGGACGAGATAAACGAGGCGTGCCAGAGAAATATTATCCGTAATCTTCGCGCAACGCTCAATGAGCCGCAGGATACAGCCGCTCGCAGCGAGCTTATTTGGGCGGCGGCAATGGCGGAAAACGGTATTCTGAAGATAGGCAAGATAACGGACTTTCAGGCTCACATGCTGGAGCATCAGCTGGGCGCATACACAAACTGCAATCACGGCGAGGGACTAGCCGTAATTCACCCTGTTTTATACCGTCATATGCTCCCTAAGGCGCAGGCACAGTTTGCGCGCCTCGCGGTGAATGTGTGGGGAATTTCTCCCTACGGCAAGAGCGAAAGCAGGCTCGCCGAGGAATTTATAAATACGCTGTCAGACTTTATAAAAGAAGTGGGTCTGCCCGCAAAATTTTCCGAAATGGGCATTGCCGACGATGCCGACTATAAGGCGATAGCGGACAGCACGGTCTTAACAGCAGGCTGCTGCAAGGAGTTTACTAAGGAAGAATTGCTTGAGGTCTTGAATGAATGCAGGTGACGGGTCAAAAATGCAAAGGCTTTTAATTATGATCATATCGGGAATGTTAGCACTGAATTTAACAGCCTGCCAAAATAACGCGGGTGAAAGCTCGGCTTTGGCGGAAAGCACCGCGGCATTAGAAACCTCGGCGGCTTCATCGGAAGCTGACGAAACAGGCTCGGAGCAAAGCACGACCGAGCCGAGCACCTCGGAAAATACCTCCTCTACCGAGGCGGCAACTCCTCAAACCGGATTTACAACCGCCGTTTCCGAAGAATACAAGCAGTCCGCCGATAAGCAGGGCGAGGTGGTGGAGCTGAAATATGGCTCACTCGACTATCTGCGCGACAGTGCGCCTATAACCAAAACGGCGTATGTCTATCTGCCTTACGGGTACGATGAAAACGACAGCGAAACCCGCTATAACATCGTTTATTTAATGCACGGCTGGGGCGGGCACGCAGGAGAATATTTTGAATACACGCCCACGAAGAATATGTTCGATAACCTTATCGCTAACGGCGATATCCCGCCCGTCATAATCGTATCGGCGACCTTTTACAACGAAAACAGCAGCACGGAATTTAGTAGCTCTATAGCCGAATTCCGCGAGTTTCACCGCGACTTTGAGGATAACCTTATGCCGATGGTCGAGGGAAAATTTCACACTTACGCCGCCTCGATGAGCGCGGAGGATCTGAAAGCCTCCCGCGATCACCGCGTTTTCGGCGGATTTTCGCTCGGTTCGGTCACAACGTGGCTTGAATTTTGCTACGATTATGATTATATAAAATACTTTCTGCCGATGAGCGGGTCGTGCTGGTATTACGGCACTTACGGCGATTTTCAGACGGAGAAGAACGTCGATTTTATCCAGCAGCTTGTAAAGGATAATGATCTTGACGAGCGAGGGTATTTTATTTATCACGCTGTGGGAACTAAAGACGCTGTAAAAAGCCAAACGCTTATGCAGGCAGAAGAAATGCTTAACCGCCCCGACGTGTTTACGCCCGAGCATTATGTGTTCTATCAGAAGGACGGCGGCTATCACGATTTTGACGCCGTGCAGGAGTATCTTTACAACGCGCTGCCGATGTTTTTTGAGAATTAGTTTATGAAGCCAAAATTGATACTTAAAATTTCCGTCGATGCGGCAATGACCGCCGTTCTTCTACTGCTTATGGCGTACAGCTTAGTAGGTGAAAGTGCGCACGAATGGCTCGGCGTGGGGATATTTGTGCTCTTCATTATTCACCATATCTTAAATGTAAGGTGGAGCAAGTCGCTCTTTAAGGGCAAATACACTCCCTATCGCATAGCTCAGACGGCGGCGGTGCTGCTTGTGCTGCTCGCAATGCTCGGCTCAATGATAAGCGGCGTGCTGCTTTCCCGCACGGTTTTCGAGTTCCTCGGCGGCAGACCTTTTCAAGCGCAGGCGCAAACGTTGCATATGCTGTGCGCGTATTGGGGCTTTGCGCTTTTGTCGCTGCATTTAGGATTGCATTGGAGCAATATAACAAATATGGTGGGGCGGCTCTTCAAAAAGCGCTCGTCAGTCCGCAGGTGGGCAATACGCATTATCGGCTGGCTTATCGCTGTTTACGGAATTTACGCCTTTATCAAGCGAAACTTTGCGGGTTATATGCTCCTGCAAATTCACTTTGTTTTCTTTGACATTGACGAGCCGCTGATACTGTATCTTTTGGACTATATTGCAATCATGGGAGCGTTTGTCTTCGCGGGGCATTATTTGGGCTTGCTTTTGAAGAAAATACAAAAACAGAGTACATAACAAATCGGCGTATCCGTTTGGACACGCCGATTTATTCATATAGAGATTTTATTTATCCATCATAAGCTCGGTCATTCCTCCGCAGATCTGCCTAAGCAATGCCTTCGGCATATCCGGATTATCGGAGATTATTTTCTCTGTGCGCTCAATATAGCTTACAAGGTCTATATTGGTGAACTTCTTTTTCTCCGCCTTGCCGCTGATTATTTTTTCCAACGCAGCCGACGCGGATGAATAGTACAGTCCCTCAAACGCACCGCTTGACGGCTTGCTCCGGCAGGAGGAACGGTCGGCAATGAATTTATTCGCAAGGTCTATCACATAGCAATCGGTCTGCTTGATAAATTCATCCTCAAATGCCTTGATAAAACGATTTTTCAGCTTTGCTTCATCATCGTCGAACGGCTTTATCGTGCCGTCAAGGTCGATATAATTGAACTTGTTCTCGAATCGGCAGAGTATGATATTTCCGCCGTACTTTTCTTTAAGGAACGATACCGTCTTATCCAGCGCGGTCTTTACAAAATCGTCGCTTATATCTCCCGCCTGATAGGGTAATGTGCGTATATCGTCCTTGCAGAACGCCTTGAAGAAATTAGTCTTGTCAAAGCCGTCGATAAGCGAATAATACGCCGTGCCGGACTGATATACCGGCAGCACGATATTTGAAAAATCCAGTAATATCCAGTCGCCGTTTTTGCTCAGTCTGTCGGTAAAGCTGCCGCACAGCTCGCGGTAATAGGCGCTGCCGCGGTCGATATAGCTGAGATCGGCTTTCGGCTTTTCACAGGACGCGGTCAGAGCCGAGCAATCCGAAAGCTTCGTGCCGAGGATAGCACTGTCCGCATTTTCCGTTGCGCGGCTGAGCAGGGAAGAACCCCACACGTCTACCACTACCGGACGGTTCTTTTTATAGAACTCCGTCACTAAGCGGCAAACGGAAGTTTTGTTGTTTCCGGTAATGTACATCTGCGCGCATTTGAGATAGAAATCCAGATCGTTATAATTAAGCCTGCAATTTGGGATTATGCCCTGTTCATTGTAAAACGCAGACAAAGCCGCGATCAAATCGTCGGCAGCCGCTAAGTCAAGCTCTATCAGCAGCGCCAAGCCGGGGTCCTCCAGCTTTCCGCGCCGCAGATTGTAAAGCGCACGGCATACCGACTCCAGCAGGAAGTTTCCGCCGAAATCAAACCTTGTCAGCAGCTCGTTATAGGAGGCGAACCCGCTGCTTTTCAGCCTTACCATATCGTTGAAATTCATGCTGATAAACTGGCCGGAAGTGCGGCTGATGATACTGTCGGCGCAGTTGTTCTTATCAAAGAAGAACGACTTGTTGTTAAGCTTTCGTATCTCGTCAAATTCTTTCGCGATATGTGAAAGCCACAGCTTCGCAAAGCCTCCGCCGGTCCTGGGATCGGCGTCGCCGCGTGCCGCCGCAAGCGCTATCTGGGAAATGTAATCGGAATATTCTTCCGCGCGGTTTATCGCATAGCATGCGCCGGCTTTGTTTGCTTTGCCGCAGAAAAAGCGGGGTACGTCTATTATATACGGACGCGCTTTATGAATGAAGTAATCCTGCATAGCGCTGAGCAGTCTGAAATTCACAGAAGCGTCCTGTTCCGCAGTCAGTCCTACGTTTGTTTTGTAAAGACACGGGTCGCTGACCTTTACAAGTATTATCTTTCCGGAGGGGAACGTTGAGGTAACAGCGTCTATATATTTGTCAAGATATCTTTTCCAGGTGGATTCACGGGTGAAATCTATCTGCTTGAGCTTTGATTTGTATTTCTTGTAAAACGCCGATTTTACAAACGTCCTGCCGCCCGAATAGGTAACGCCGTCCATCTCATAAAGCGTGCCGGACGCCGCATAATAAAGGTCAAGTATAAGGTACTCGCTTTTGTTCTCGGCGAGATATTCCTCAAACCCTTTTGTAAGATTGTGATACAGCGGTATCGGAGAATCGGCGTACAGAGCCTTGTCTACATCGCGCTTTTTGCCGCACATGGCAAACTGCGAGATGAACAGGTGGGAGCGGTCGGTCTTGACGTTGTCACGGCTTGCGAACAGTCCGGAGATAAGCGACGAGCCGTTGAGCATAAAGCTTATCTTTCTGGGCTTTTCGGTGCGTCTGGTAGGCAGTATCTTTTTGCCGAGCTTTTCCGCGATAGCCGCCGACAGATCGTCAAACTCCGCGCCGGTAAACCGGTTGAGATTGTTTTCAAACAGCGGAACGGCGACCTTGCCGGCTCCGCGTGAACGCATGGCATACGGGAAATATCCGCTCCTTGTGAGATTTACTCCTGACGCATCCTTTTGCAATGTAACGCAGAGTATAGCGCCTATAAGCTCAAACTTCGTCGCGGGAGAATTGCTGACGATACAGCCGAGCGAATATGCGGTCTGTACCTCTCTGCCGTCGCTTGAGGTAAGGATATCATATTCGCAAAGCGAGTTTGTGCCGGTACCGATGATATAATCCGCTCCTGCGTTTGCGATACGCTGTGCGGCGGTGCGCCACGCGGGCTTTACCACCGGTGAATGCTTATCGTTCCAGTCGCAGAACACTATGACGTATTCCGCGCCGGCGTCCTTAGCTGCTTTTATCTCCGCTTCGTTGTTCCTGCCGTTTGCCGAAAGAACAACAAACGCGACCTTTATATCGCATATATCGGCCACCAGATATTTTTTCTTTTTGCGTGAGCCTACGGTGTCCTGTCCTATCACCGCAACAGGGAAGTTATTAAGCACCTTTGCCGCGTCTTTTGCACAGCGGTTAAGCGTGACGGCGTCAAGCCCGTTCCTTTTGAACGCCTCCGCTAAAAACGACGGACAGTTGTTGACGGTTTCGTCCTCATAGGTATAAAGCAAATCGTCGTTAAGCTCCGTATCAAGGCTCGCTATCGAGAAATCCGCCGAAGTAAACAGCGATTTTATATAAGCGAACGCAAAGTCAAAGCTCTTATCGCAGCCGTAAGCCTCGCGCTGTACGTTTTTAGAAGTAGAGATATCGCCGCCGATAACTATAGTGCATTTTTTAATGCTGCTTTCCAGCTTGTCATCCTTTTCGCTGAAGCGGGTAAGCTCGTCCGGCATCTGTCGTACAGCGGGCCTTTCCAGCTGCATAGTATTAACGACCGGCTTTTCCGCCGCGGGGATCTTCGCCTCTTCGGAAAAGTTGCTCAGCTTTTCCATGCCGTCTATCACCCTGAACGCACGCAGCTTTAGGCCGATGTCGGTAACCGGCATTCCCGGAGCCAAAACGTACGGCGCGGAGGTGCAGTAGCCGGAAAACTCATACTCTCCGCCGTTTTTGGAAACGTATATTTTGTATCCGTCACAGCCCTCGCTGCCGTCCCAGTATACGCATACTCTGCCGGAGGAATCGGTCTTTACGTTTATTTCGGAGGGCGTTATCATCGGGCAGGCCGTTACCTGTTCGGATTCGGCGAAAAAGTTGTCCGGTCCGTCCGCTATCCTGAACGCCTTTACCTTGTAATCTACCGGCAGACCGTTCTTACAGCCGGAAAATCTGGCGGTGGTATCGTTTACCGTAGCAAGCCCCCGGAAGCTGTTCTTTCCGTGAGCGCTGCTGAATATTCTGTAACCGTCCGCGTGTTCTACCGCGTCCCATACCAGCTCGGTTATGCCGGGCGCAGTCTTTACCGTTACTTTGAACGCCTGACTGTTTTCACTCAGTTCCTTAAAATTCATATTTGTGCTCTAGCCCCGTGCAAAGGAGGCATTCTCCTTTCATAGCTTTAAGTGTTTTCGATTATCCACTTTACAAACTCGGCGCGGTCGTCCGCCTGTTTGTCCTCTTCGCGTATCGCCGCCCGCTTTACGAGCTTGTCAAAGTGTTCTTTCAGCTCGTCGAAATGGTTATATGCGCTGAAATAACCCCCGATATAATGCTGCACGTCGTCTATTCTTATACGATAGCTGTCATGCCTTACGCAAAACGTGTATACTACTTCAAGCGGGTCGTGCATATACATCGCAATTTCGGGATAAAGATAACCGTTCAGCATATAATGTATCCTGCGGAATATCGTCCTCATGAAATGATCGGCGTTGAATCTGTTGAGGTATGACGTCGGCAGATTATCTCTGATTATCCTGCTGTAAAGCTCAAAGGTCGCCATAAGCAGCTCTAAAAACGTATGGAACGTGGTGTCCTGATTGAATATCCGGTTGAGGTTTTCGTTAGCGTTTTTCAGCCCGAAGGTCAGGTATTTCTCCTGCGGATCGTACAGTGTTACCTCATTTACGGCGTAGGCTATCCAGTGGTCGCAAAAACGCGTGTAGCCGTTAGCTATAAAGTAATCCAACGCCTTGCGCGCGGCATTGAGATATTTTTCGTCTTTAAGTACGCCGTAAGCCTTCGCTAAAGCGAACGTGGCCTCTCCGTCATAGTAAACTATCCTGTCGCGGTCTTTTCTTTCATAGTCGGGGAAAGAAAGCACATGGAAATAACTGCCGTTTTCCTCCTGCATATCCAGTATGGAATTTGCCGTGCGGCGGATAAGCTCGTTGTACTTATCGGTACCGAATACCTCCATGTATGCCGACAGCGTAATTATCATCACCGCGTTGCCGCCAAGCTTTATTTCGTCGGATTTTCTTTCCACCAGATAAGCGTGGTCGTCATCCGGCTGCTCGACGCTTTGCAGCATGAAATCTATCGCGCTTTCTATCTTGGGCACAAGCGCTTCGTTGCCGGTGGCGCGGTACTGCATGATTATGCTCCATATCGTGCCGGTGTGGCGCAGTATGTTGTATGACGTGAAATGCTCTCCGGTAACGGGATTTACTCCGTAGTCGAATCTGCCGTTTTCATCAAGGCATTTTGAAAGATACTCGGAGGATCTTGCGATAACGTCGCCAAGCTGCGCGGCGTTTATCTCTCCGGTGATTCGTCTGCCGTAATTTTCCTCGTCGGGATACAGCTTATATGTCTTCATATCCTCGTCGCAGATATAACCTATGGTGGTAAAGGTTATCACCTGTTCCGGAATGGAAACGAACATATCGTTTCCGGCAGCGGTAAAATATTCTCTCAGCTTGTCTAAGTCCAGCGCCTTTGCCTTGTAATCTATCAGACCGCCGCAGTTAAGCTGCGCTTCAAGCAAAGCGGTGTAAAATTCGGCGTCAAAGCTTATCCCTCTTTTGTAGAAATACTCCCGTGAACGCTTTATATCCTGCCGTACCGCTGCATAATCGCTTATACGGCAGTCGTTCATTATGTCGGCTTTCAGCCAGAGAGTTTGCAGCTTTTTATCTGAAACATATTTTTTTGCAAGCGCATAAGCGCCGTCCCATGCCTGTTCTATGGTCGGCGCGGCACAGTTGAATACCGCTGCGCGTTCCTTTCCGTCGGAGACGGAGATAAACACGACGCTGTTCTTAAACAACGTTGTGAGCTTGTATTCGCCGGTGCTTTCCGCAATGTACGGATCGGCAAAAACAAATTGACGCAGTGCAGCGCACTTTTTGTCAAATTCCGTAAGCAGCTCGGTCTTTTTCATAGGCATGTTCTCCTTTTGTTTATGCCGTAAAAGCATTTTTTAATATCCCGAAAACAGTGAATATTGTTAGTTAAATTATACCACACAATGGTTTAGAAGTCAACTTTTCTATACGGATTATATAAAATTTTTTACGTTTATTTATCTTTTTATATTTTTGGATATTGACCAAGCGGCAAAATAGGGATATACTGTAAGATATGAGGTGATTATATGGAGCTTGAAAAATTTATTGACGGCTGCCGCGGCGAAATGACCGCGCTGCTGTCGGAGCTTGTAAAGTGCAAAAGCGTCAGAGCCGGGCAGGGCCCCGGAATGCCTTTCGGAAAGGAAGCAAAGCGCGCGTTGGAGGTCATGCTGTCGGCGGCTGAGAAGCTGGGATTTTCGGTAAAGGACGTAGACGGCTATTGCGGCTGCGTGGACTATATTCCTTGTGAAGCGGACGGGATAAAGCTGGGTATACTGGCTCATCTCGACGTAGTTCCCGAGGGCGAGGGCTGGACAATGCCGGCGTTTGAGCTTACCGAGAAGGACGGAAAATTTTACGGCAGGGGAGTTACCGACGACAAAGGTCCGGCGGTGGCGGCGCTGTACGCGTTATACGCCGTAAAATCGCTCGGTATAAAGCTGAAAAGCGGCGTAAGACTGATATTCGGCACCGATGAGGAAAACGGTTCGTCTGACATAGAATATTATCTTACCAAAGAAAAAATGCCGCCCATGACTTTCACTCCCGACGCGCAGTATCCGCTTATAAACTGCGAAAAAGGAATGATACGGGTGGAATTTTCACTGCCGTTCCCATCGGGAGCGATAAAGAGCATATCCGGCGGACAGGTAATAAACGCCGTCCCCTCGTCGGCGCGCGCGGTAGTAAACGCCGAGTTTTCCAAAACGATAGCGGCCGCTGTATCCGAATGCGAGAATATCACCACTGAGCAGCAGGGCGATGAGCTTATAATAAATTTCAACGGCATATCCGCTCATGCGTCCACTCCTCAGGGAGGAATAAACGCCGTCACCGGATTGCTGAACGCGCTTAGTAAGATAGACCTTGGCGGGCAGAACGAGGCGATAAACGCGCTATGCAGGCTGTTTCCTTTCGGTGAAACGAACGGAGCGTCGCTCGGACTGGACATTTGCGATGAAATATCCGGCGAGCTGACTGAAGTATTGAGCATAATAGAAACAAAAGATGAACAACTATGCTGCAAAATGGATATAAGATTTCCAATTTGTTCATCAAAACAGCAGATACATGAACGTTTATCCGCCGCATTTGAGCCTTACGGTATCTCTATCGTATCATTTACCGGCGCAGAACCGCATTATACCGACTCCGACAGCGAGCTTGTAAAGGCTTTGCTTTCGGTTTATGAGGAATTTTACGGTAAAAAGGCGGAGTGCATAGCCATCGGCGGAGGAACTTATGTGCATGAGATAGACGGCGGCGTCGCATTCGGGCCGGAGCATGACGGAACGGATTATAAAATACACGGCGCGGATGAATTTCTGCCGATAAATGAGTTTACGGAAAACGCCGTTATATTCGCAAAAAGTATAATCAGGCTCTGCGCACAAGAGGAGGATTCTCAGTAAATTACATGTATATTTGTCCCGATTCTCTCATATATAATTACTGAAATAAATTGAGAGGGGCGGGATGAATGACAGCCATATTCCGGAAAAAAGAAGAGAATGCAGGGTATCGGGAGTTTGCGGAATACAGGACGCGGCTTACATATTTGCAGAACCGCCTGGAAAAGGTGAGGCAGCTGTTTAATATGGAGTCCGATCCGGATCAGATAGACGCTCTGATCTATGAGGAAAAGGCTCTTATGATAAGCCTTAACCATCTTATCAAAACCTCCCGCAATATCAAAACGGATATAAGAATTGAAGATATTTTCTAAAACAAAAACCGCGCGGCCGCGCGGTTTTTGTTTATGATGTTATTTAAGAAATTCATTCATAAGTTCATGACCTAAAGGAACGAAATCACCTGTTTTTGCGGCGCTTTCTTCACAGAAGTTATCCACGCCGTTAAGCTTTTTGGTGCTGTCGTATATCATGAACGGCACCGGAGCGTTGGTATGAGTCCTGAGCTCCAGCGGAGTGGGGTGGTCGGGACATATCAGTATCTTGATATCCTCACCCTCAAACTCCTCTAATATCTTACCGAGTATCTTTTTATCTATAAGCTCAATGGACTTTATCTTGTTTTGTATTTCAAAGCGGTGTCCGCATTCGTCCGGGGCTTCTACATGGATATAGACGAAATCCTTGCCGCTTTTCAGAGCGTCTACCGCGGCCTCGGCCTTGCCGTCAAAATTCGTGTCAATATATCCGGTAGCGCCCTCAACGTTGATAACGTCCATGCCGGTGAATTTGCCGATACCCTTGAGCAAATCTACCGCCGAGATCATTGCGGCATGCTTGCCGTATTTCTCATAAAACGGAGTAAGCTCCTTGCGCACGCCCTCGCCCCAGAACCATATACTGTTTGCCGGACGAAGTCCGCGTTCGATACGTTTTTTATTTACCGGATGATCTTTGAGCAGGTCGTAGCTTTTCTTCATCATCTCGATAAGCGGCTTGCCGTTTTCGTTAGCGCCGAGATAGTTCTTTATTGGTTTTCCGGTTATATCGTGCGGGGGAGTAAGCTTGCCGATGTCCAGCGTGCCGTTATCCCAGATAAGGCAGTGACGGTAGCTTACGCCGCTGTAAAAGCTGAATTCATCTGTTCCCAATTTTTCGTCTATGTATTTTATAAGCTCCGCAGCCTCCGCGGTAGAGATATCGTCCGCACAGTAATCCACCATCGTTTTGTCCTCGTATGCGGGCTCGTCTGACAGCGTTACTAAGTTCGTTCTAAAAGAAACGTCGGTCGGCTTCATGTCTATTCCGATGCTTCCCGCCTCCAGCGGACTTCTTCCGGAATAGTATATTGCCGGGTCGTACCCAAGCACCGAGAGGTTTGCAACGTCGCTGCCGGGTTTAAGCTCGTCGGCGACAGTCTTTACCAGACCCACGCGGGAAATTTTTGCCAGCTTATCCATGTTGGGCTTGTCGGCTTTGCTCATCGGAGTGCCGCCGATATCCTCGCGCGGCAGGTCTGCCATACCGTCGCAAAGCAGAACAACATATTTCATTAAAGGTCACTTTCTTTCTTTTGTTTATTTGATTTTTTATATGAATCAGTATACCATATTTTTGCTTGTCTGTCAATTGCAGCGCGCCGTTTTTTTCCTCTTATAACGGCGCGGTTTTTTCTGATAATATTGTAAGAAAACCAAAAAAGGAGCATATCATGGATATTTCAAAAAAAGAATATGAGCAGACGGCTAAAAAGCACGCCGGCTCGTCGAAAATGTATATAACGATACCAATGGCGTTTTTGATAGGCGGACTTATCTGTTGCATCGGGGAATTTTTCCTCAATATGTATCAGCAGCTTGCCGGTCTGGATTTTGACCAGGCGTCGGCGTACACCTCGATAACGCTGGTATTTTTAAGCGCGCTGTTCACCGGATTCGGCTGGTACGGCAGGATAGCAAAGCACGGCGGCGCGGGTACTCTCGTGCCGATAACCGGATTTGCAAACGCGGTGGTATCTCCCGCGCTGGAATTCAAGACAGAGGGCTATGTGCTGGGCACCGGCGCAAAAATGTTCGTCATTGCCGGACCGGTAATAGTTTACGGCATAGCCGCTGCGTTTATTTACGGTATCATTTATTATATCTACGGATTTTTTTCATAATTTTTATAGGAGGAATTATGGCTGAATATATAAAAGACGGCACTATCCGGCTGAGTAACGGCGCGTCTGCCTGCTCGTACGCGGCGGCGGTCGGAAAAATGGAGGGCGAAGGCCCGCTCGGACAGTGTTTTGACTATATCTCACAGGGCGCGGAGCTTGGCGAGAAAACCTGGGAAAAGGCGGAGAGCAAGCTTCAGCAGTATGCTTTTGAAATAGCGCTTAGCAAGGGAAAGCTGCAAAAGCAGGATATCAGCGTTATCTTTGCGGGCGATCTGCTCAATCAATGCACCGGCTCGGCATACGGGCTGAGGGACAGCGACACGCCGTTTATAGGATTGTACGGCGCGTGTTCTACAATGGCGGAAAGCCTGATGTTAGCGTCGCTGTACGCGGATATGCGGCTGGGATATTATTTCGCGGCGATAACCTCGTCGCACTTTTGCTCGGCGGAGCGGCAGTTCCGTTTCCCGATAAATTACGGCGGCGTGCGTCCGCCTACCGCGCAGTGGACGGCTACCGCGTCCGGCTGCTGTATCACTAAATCCGCCGACAAGCCTCCGTTTATAAAGGCTGTTACTGCCGGAAAAATAACCGATATGGGCGTAAAGGACGCTAATAATATGGGAGCTGCGATGGCGGGTGCGGCTTATGACAGCCTGTCAAGGCATATGGAAAATCTTAAACGCACGCCGGACGAATACGACGGCATATTTACCGGAGATCTCGGACAGGTCGGCACCGATATCCTGCATGAGCTTTTTGAAAAGCGCGGGATAGATATAAGCCGCGTTCATAAGGACTGCGGGCTTATGCTTTACGACAGGGAAAAGCAGGACGTACACGCGGGAGGTTCCGGCTGCGGGTGCAGCGCGTCAGTGCTTTGCGCACATATCCTGCCTCAGATAGCGGAGGGAAAGCTGCACAACGTACTTTTTGCCGCGACCGGCGCGCTGATGTCCACTACTATGTCACAGCAGGGTGAAAGTATACCCGGCATTTCTCATGTGGTGGAAATATCCGATACTTTATAAGGGGGAAAATATTATGGAAATTTTTATAGAATACCTCAAAGCGTTTTTGGTAGGCGGTTTTATCTGCGCGATAGGGCAGGTGCTTATCGACCTTACAAAGCTTACCCCCGCGCGTATTTTAGTATCTTATGTCGTTGCGGGAACGGTACTCGGTGCGCTGGGCTGGTATCAGCCTATAATAGATTTCGCCGGAGCGGGCGCTACCGTTCCGCTTGCCGGATTCGGAAGTATGTTAGCAAAAGGAATGCGCGAGGCTATAGATAAGGACGGCTTGCTCGGAATATTTACCGGAGGCTTCACCGCCTGTGCCGCCGGCGTTACCGCCGCGATAGTGTTCGGCCTTGCGGTGGCGCTTATCTTCAAACGTACCGACAGGACAAGACAGGAATAACATTAAATCCCCCGATTGATTAAAATCGGGGGATTTTCGTTATCTATCGTGAGAATTTCATCACTCTTCGGCAATACTTAAGTCGGAAATATTTACAGCGTATTTTTTACCATTCGTTTCAAAATGCAGCAGCCCGTTTTCCACCGCAAGGGAATCCGGATCGATGGGAGCGTCATACAGCGAATCGGTCTTTCCGGAGGAGATGTTATATCTCATAAGCCGCAGCTTTTCGGTAACGTAACAGATATTCTCCCCGTCAAAGAACAGGCCGTTTTTGGTGTTTTCTTCGATTATGCAGCGACGGTTCTTAAAGGCGTCCACCGAAAAAACTCTGCCCATGTGGTCGGTAAAGAACAATTCCTTGTCGTTGGAAAAAACTTCTTTTATGCTGAGTATCATAGTTTCTTCGTCATAGTCGATGGTAAGCCCGAACGCCGAGCGCACCTCGCCGCTGCCGATGGTATATATCCTTTCCCGTGACATATCACTGAGGTTTATCCGCTCTATATACTGTTCGTCGTCCTCTAAATTCATTCCGCTGTAGTAAAGGTAATTTTCAGTGGCGAAAAGCTGGCTGTTCATCGAAATAGTCCCGTGCAAGGATCTCGGTATCTCGTAAACCTGCCCGCTTTCCTTATCGGTATAGGTTATGAGAAAGATAGGCAGTCCGTCATATCCGCCTTCCTGATCCCAAGGGGTAGTATCCTTTATCGCAAACGTGTACCTGCTGTTTTCCGTAGCGCCGTCTATTATAGAAACGATACCGTTATATATAACATTCTGCTGCTGTGAGCAGCCGCTGAGCAACAGCACCATGACCGAGGCGAGCAGCGCGGCTTTTTTAGCGCCGTGTTTTAGCTTTTTAAGGCGGTTTGCGCTGAAGCCTATCATGATCACGGACGCCGCCGCGATGAAAGCGACCGAGAATATCACGACAGCGGTGGTATAATAGACCGGTATACCGTAAAACTCTGCAAGTCCCGTCTGCTCATAATAACCGACGTTGCCGTAAAGATAGCCGTACCCCTTTATAAGTCCGGTGGGCAGGTAGTAGGATTGCCCCTTGCCCTCCGCGACGTAATCGGCGGCTACCGGTATAGCTATGTACGGGAATACCGACGCGGGGTAGCTTTTAGTGAAAAACGCCGTGAGCATCGCCGCAGCGCCGATAAAGAGATAACCGGTAAGCTTAAGCAGCTGCACCGAGAAAAATCCCCATATTATGCTGATATCAAACGGCGTACATTCGTATCTTGCAAGCGAACAAAGGTCATACTCCCAGTATTCGAGCGGGAGCTGCCGCGAAAGCTGTATCAGATCGACGCAGGACAGTATCACGCTTGTGACGGTTATCAAAAGCGCAAGTATTATCAGCTTTGCGCCCATCGTTACGCGCTGACCGTTCGGGGTAGTTCTGAGCATAAGGTCGCCCTTTGTGCTGCTTTCCGCCATAACGGCATAAGCACAGCAGAATATCACCGCCAATAGCATAAGATAATTTATAGGATCGTTGTCCATTATCGGTATAGCGGAGGAGGGGAGTATAACGCGGTGCTCCTTATCCTCGCAGACGTAATCATACTGTGCCGTTATCGCCTCGGTTATGTCCTCTTTGTCCAGTATCGGCTTAATGCTGTCTATAGTTTGATTAAGCTCATCGGCGGTGCATTCCCAGTTCGTATAGGCGTCGTATATCTCGGCTTCCTCCTGCTGAGCCTGCATAAGCTCATCTTTCATTGCTATGATGATGTTTTCTTTTTCCTCGTTAAGCTTTCCGGTGAGAGGGCGGATAGTTTCAAGATACTCGCTGCGCTCCGTCTCGGTGGCAAGCCCGTATGTAAGCCCTTTATCATAGGTGAGCGAGAACAACTGCACAACTATGACCGCTAAGAAGATAAACAGCGCGTACTGTTTAAGCGCTATTTTTTTAAGCTCATAAAGAAACAGTTTCATTTGTCCGCCTCCTTAAGCCGTTTCGGTACAGCGCGCAGGTAGCATATTACATGCAATGCCAAGATAAGCACAACAGCGATAAGCAGCGTTATCAGCTGGCAGGGAACAGCCGTTCCGAAAATATCATAGCAGTCAAGATTTTTGAACATGCTGCGCGTGTTGACAAGGTTTATCGGAGAAAGATACGGGTCTATAAACTCGCTTATCAACACCAGCGCTCCTACAACGCCGAACGAAAGCGCTATACATGCGCCGATGTTTTTGGTAACGGTGGAGACGACCATTATTACCTCGCCGACAAACAGCACCGCTAATATCCTTAAAACAAGCGTTATCAGCATAACGCCCAGCACCGTGACGTTCAGCGGCGTGAACTGATATTCCTGTATCGCAAAAAGCGGCTGGTCGAGCGTGCCTATACCGTACTTTTGCGCAAAAACGATAATGTCCGAAACGCTGAACAGTATCACCGCGGCGGCGGCAAACAGATACAGCGTGAAATGCTTAGCCCAGAATACCGAGCCGGAGCGCTTATTTGAAATTATTATCCTGTCGGTGCCGGTCGCCCGCTCGGAAGAAAACGCCGAGGAGAAAACAAATATCACCAGTATTATCACCGCAAGCGTGGAAAACTCGTAATCGAAATATAATCTCGGCGTGTTGTACTGCCCGAGGGATTTTATTATCCTGCCGCTGTAAAGCTGCTTTGCAAGCTGCGCATAGCTCGTTTCATAGCTGTTTTTACCGTCGTAAAACGCGATGTTCTCGTCCGCAAGCGCAAGATAGTCCAGCACGGTGTTGCGGTAAAGGTACGCATATTCCATCTTAGGCTTTATATCCGATTCGGCATAGGAGGCGTCACCCGCCGCTGTTCCGGTGATATAACGCTCATAATCATACTCTATCTCTTCGGATCCGTCAATTGCGTTTGCCTCCTGCTCCATACGAGCCCTATACTCGTTAAGCTCGGCAAATTTTTCCTCGTTAAGCTCTCCGCCAAAATAGTCGGTCATAGCGGCGGCGGCTCGCGTTTCTCCGAAAAAGCGCCGTTCCTCCATCGCCTTATAGATATTCACCGCCATAAGTATCACGGTCAGGACAAGCAGCGACACTCTGAAAATATTTTTCTTAAGCTCGTATATAAACAGCTTCATATCACATATCTCCAAAGCGGTAAATGCACACGTCCTCAAGCGACGGCTCCGCTTTTACCGCGCCGTCCATCGGGCAGTCCTCGGATATTATGCGAAGTGTGTATTTTCCGCCGGTGCTGACGGCGTTGGATACCCGCATTCTGTTCATGCAGTCCATGACCTCGGAACTGTCCGCCTCGCACTCCCAAACCTTGCCCGCGGCGTCGGCGCAAAGCTCCTCCTGCGTGCCGTATTGTATTATTTTCCCCTTATCCATAAGCACGACGGTTTTCGCTATATAGGCAATATCCGTAACGATATGGGTAGCTAAAATAACTATCTTGTCCGCCGCAAGCGAGCTTATCACGTTGCGAAAGCGTATGCGCTCCTTTGCGTCCAGTCCCGCCGTCGGCTCGTCGAAGATAAGCACTTTAGGCTCTCCGATTATCGCCTGTGCTATCCCCAGGCGCTGTTTCATTCCGCCGGAATACGCGCCTATTTTCCTGTCCGCGTCCTCGCGCAGATTCACCTTGCCGAGTATATCAAGCGCATAAGCGTTGTCGTCCGCCGTTTTGTACTTTTTAAGCGTCATTATGTACTTGATATAGTCCTTAGCGGTAAAGTTGCGGTAAAAGTCCATGCCCTGCGGCATAAAGCCGAGGTGGGACAGATAATCGTGATTTCCGTTGTCGTCAAAGACTATGCTGCCGCTGTCCCGTGAGATTATGCCGGTGATGATGTTTATTAGCGTGGATTTTCCCGCGCCGTTAGGACCTAAAACACCGTACACCCCCTCGGTCATGGTGAGGGTGAAATCCTCCAGCGCATTCCTGTGCTTTTTGCCCTTGGTATAGGATTTTGTTATCCCGTTAAGTCTAAGCTCCATGATACGTTCCTTTCTTACTGCTCCTGTTTCAAGCCGGGGTCTGCGACGTAAAGCAACCTGCTTGTCATGGTAGTACCGTAATAATTTTCGCCGTATTCGTTGAATATTCCATCACTCTTTATAATCATTTTTATCGGCGTGAACACCGCGTAAATGAAATCGTCCGGCTTTAAGTCGGGTATATTGACGGCAGCAAAGCAAAGCGTCTTCTTTTTGTTTTCCATTTCAAGATAGCTTTTACCATCGTTGAAGGTAAGCATTCCGTCCTTGCCAAACAAGGTCACCCGATAGGTCATATTATCTTCTAATGCCGAGTATGCGGAGATATCTCCGCTGTTGTCGTCGTTTACGTAAAAGTTGAGAACATCCCAGTAATCTTTGGCGGGCTGTATACCGATATAAGTGCCGGACGATCCGCTCGAACCCGGCTCTCCGTATCCGATTATGTGGCTTGCCATGTTTTGCGGAGTTTTTTCTATCAACTCGATTTGTTCCTGCTCGCCGGATACGTAATTTGTTATAGGCGTATTTATATACATCGGTGAGTTTCCTCCGGAAGAAGCCCCTCGTATATATTTCAAGTCGTTATGGTATGTTTCGTCCTCGTATGTAGGAAACCAGAATTCTATAATATCAATATACATCATAGTTTCGTCTTTATCCTTTTCGAGTATCCTCGGGTCAAAGGTTATTTCCAGCAAGTCTCCCTGATCAGGTTCGTATGTTTTTATATACATCTCGGTGGGTTCGCTGCCGTTTACGCTTATCACTTGACGAAAGCCGTTTACAAACAGCGATACTCCAAGTTCTATTGCGGCGGTGTTGCCGTTAGTTCCGCTTACCGAGGCATGACATGTAATAGGTTCACCGTTGTATTCGATGTTTTCATCATCCGTAAAATTAACGACAGCTCCCATGATAGAGTATTTGTCTGGGTCGTAATTTTCGTCAAAACTGATCTCGTCATCTGTTGTATCGTCGATAGAAATATCCGGTATATCTGCGGAGCTTTCCGAAATACTGTCACTTTGGACAGACTGGACAGGCTCGGATATATATTCGCTGTAATCCTCTCTTACCGCACAGCCGGAGAGCAGTGCGGAGGTAAGTATCAATGCGGTGATTTTTTTTAATTTCATGGTGGTGCTCCTTTATTGATTTTTGTCAGCGAACCGGATATCGGAAGCCATGCCGTTATTCGCGCGAGTAATAAAGTTTGTAAAATATTTTCTGTGCTCGTTATCATAGCCGACTTCCATATCAAACGGCGTAAACAGTGCGTAAATATAATCTCCCGGCTTAAGATTAGGAATATTTACCTTTCCGAAGCACAGGTCGCCCTCTTTCATTTCCATTTCAAGGTAGGTCTTTCCGTCATTAAAGGTTCTCATTCCGTTCTGGTCAAATATTGTAACGCGGTATTTTCTGTTGTCCTCAACATCGCCGTACACCGTAAAATCCCCGCTGCCGTCTTCGTTGAGAAGAAAATTATCGTTTTCCTCAGATATGTTGTCGGGTTCGATGCCCAATATAAAATTGCCCTCACCGCTTGGGTATGGGGAATAATTTTCGCCCACCAGCTCCCGCTCATTTTTGAGCGTTTTCTTAGTTACCTCAACGTTTTCCTCCTGCTTTTCATCTATAAAGTTTGTTATCGGGGAGTTGATAGAGGCTATCATGGCGCCGCTGAACGACGCGTGACGGGCGCCGTCTATTGTATCCGGATATTGTTCATCAACAGCAGTCGGGAAAAATACGGTGATAACGTCAATGGCGAGAATTTCGGCGTCTTTGTCCTTTTCGAGTATCTGAGGGTCTAACGTTATTTCCAGCAAATCTCCGCGATTAGGCTCGTATGTTTTTATATACATCTCGGTCGGCTCTCCGCCATCGACGCTGAATATCTGCCGAAATCCGTTTATAACGATAGCTATTCCGAGCTCTAAATCGGTAGAATTGCCGTTTGTTCCCCCGACAGACAGGTGAAATATCATCGGCTCTCCGTTATATTCAAGTATGTGATCATCGGCAAAATTTACAGTCGCTCCTATACAGGAATATTTTTGAATACCATATTCGTAATATTCTTCCGAGCTGCTTTCTTCATCTGTAGGATTGTCGGACGAGTATTCGGAAATTTCAGTCGAGCTTAACTGAGCGCTTTCGTTCTTCTGTGTTTCGGGAGTCGGACTGCTGTTTTCGTCTCTCACCGCACAGCCGGAAAGCAGTGCGGCGGCGAGTATCAATGCAAAAATTTTTTTTAATTTCATGGTGGTGCTCCTTTATTGATCTTTGTCAGCGAACCGGATATCGGAGGCCATGCCGTTATTCGCACGAGTAATAAGATTTGTGAAATACTTTCCGTATTCGTCGTCATAGCCGACCTCCATATCAAACGGTGTAAACAGTGCGTAAATATAATCTCCCGGTTTAAGATTAGGAATATTTACTTTTTTGAAACACAGGTCGCCCTCTTTCATCTCCATTTCAAGGTAGGTCTTTCCGTCGTTAAAGGTTCTCATTCCGTTTTGGTCAAATATCGTAACGCGGTATTTTCTGTTGTCCTCAACATCACCGTACACCGTAAAATCCCCGCTGCCGTCGTCGTTGATAAGAAAATTGTCGTTTTCCTCAGATATATTGGCGGGTTCGATACCTAAAATAAAATTGCCCTCACCGCTTGAGTAGGGGGAATAATTTTCGCCCACCAGCTCCCGCTCGTTTTTGAGCGTTTTCTTAGTTACCTCAACGTTTTCCTCCTGCTTTTCATCTATAAAGTTTGTTATCGGGGAGTTGATCTCCATTATTGCAGAACCATCGAAAGAAACATGACGAGCGTCGTCTAATGTAATAGGGTTTTGCTTATCAACAGCAGTTGGGAACCAAAATACCACATAATTAATAGCTAATAATTCCGCATCTTTATCTTTTTCAAGAATTTGAGGGTCAAGAGTTATATTCAGCAAATCACCGCTGCCCGGCGCATAAGTTTTTATATACATCTCGGTCGGCTTTCCGCCGTCGACGCTGAATGTCTGCCTAAATCCGTTTATAGTAATGGATATGCCAAGCTCTAAGTCGGTGGTGTTGCCGTTGGTATTGCTCACAACTGCCTGAAAGTTTATAGGTTCGCCATTATACTCAAGAAAATTTTCGTATTCAAAATTAACCGTCGCTCCGAGAATTGAATATTTCTCTCGGTCTTCATGATTATATTCTTCCGAGCTGCTTTCTTCATCTGTAGGATTGTCGGACGAGTATTCGGAAATTTCAGTCGAGCTGAACTGAGCACTTTCGTTCTTCTGTGTTTCGGGAGTCGGACTGCTGTTTTCGTCTCTCACCGCGCAGCCGGAGAGCAGGGAAGCGATAAGAAAAAGAGCAGCGACTGATAATTTTTTCATATTTCCTCCCTATGTGTCTTAAATTTTATTTTCTTCTGCAAACATTATCCAGCTTGCCGCTCCTTGATCTAATTTTCCATACGAAAAGTCCGCAATACCTCTATCGTCGAGTGTTGCGTCAACTATCGGAGTAAAAAACGCACTAACGTAATCGCCCGGCTTTAGATCGGGTATATTCAGATCGGCCATATATAATTCGTCTTTTTTCATTTCCATTTCAAGATACGACTTCCCGCCGTTGAAGGTAAGCAGTTTCCCGCCTTTTTTATACAGAGTTATGCGGTAAAGCTGTTCGTCCTCAAGTCCGCCGTACACTGTTATATCCCCGCTGCCGTCGTCGTTTAGAACAAACTTGTTGATATATTCTTCACTTTTTGAAGGCTGGATGCCGAAGATCCTGTCAGGGTTTCCGGTTTCTACATTAGGGTCGCCGTAAAGATTTATATTTTCCTTGATAGTTGACATTGTTTTAGGTATCGTTTCAAATTCTTCCGGCTCGGCGTCAATAAAATCGGTTATCGGCGTGTTCAGATACATCGGGGCTGCACCGTGAAAAGACACAGAACGCGAGTGATCTAACGCAACGCTGTTTTTTTCATCTGTCACCGTAGGGAAGAAATAAGCGACAATATTACATATCAGTATCGTCTTGTCCTTATCCTTTTCGGGTATTCTCGGTTCAAAGGTTATCTCCAGCAAGTCTCCCCGGTCAGGCTCGTATGTTTTTATATACATATCGGTGGGCTCGCTGCCGTTTACACTTATCTCTTGACAAAATCCGTTTATACAAAGCAAAATACCGAGTTCTAAGTCAGTAGTGTTGCCGTTAGTTCCTCCGACAGATATAGGTACCGTAACATTCCCGCCGTTGTATTCGATCTTGTCTTCGTTTTCAAAATTAACGATCGCTCCGAAATTGGAATATTTTTCTGCATAAACTGAAGTGTTTATTTCCTCGTCGTCGCTGCTTTCTTCCGATATTGATGTATCGATCGAAATATCAGATATATCTGCGGAGCTTTCCGAAACACTGTCACTTTGGACAGACTGGACAGGCTCGGATATATACTCGCTGTAATCCTCTCTCACCGCACAGCCGGAGAGCAGTGCAGCGGCTAGGATAAATGCGGCGATTTTTTTGAATTTCATGGTGGCGCTCCTTTACTGCTCCTGTTTCAAGCCGGGGTCTGCAACATAAAGCAAACCGCTTGTTACGGCAGTACCGTAATACTTTTCGCCGTATTCGTTTAATATTTCCATTCCGTCTTCTTCTTCATTGTACTTTAATACTCTTTTTATCGGCGTGAACACCGCGTAAATGAAATCGTCCGGCTTTAAGTCGGGTATATTGACGGCAGCAAAGCAAAGCGTTTTCTTTTTGTTTTCCATTTCGAGATAGCTTTTACCATCGTTGAAGATAAGCATTCCGTCCTTGCCGAACAAGGTCACCCGATAGGTCATATTATCTTCTAATGCCGAGTATACAGAGATATCTCCGCTGTTGTCGTCGTTTGCGTAAAATGTGATATAATCCCGGTAATCTTTGGCGGGCTGTATATCGACATAAGTACCAGCTTCTCCTATTGAACCAGGCTCTCTGTATCCGATTATGCGGCTTGCCATGTTTTGCGGAGTTTTTTCTATCAACTCGATTTGCTCCTGCTCGCCGGATACATAATTTGTTATAGGCGTATTTATATACATAGGCGAGTTTCCTCCGGAAGAAGCTCCTCGTATACTTTTCAAGTCGTTATGGTATGTTTTATCATCATATGTAGGAAACCAGAATTTTATAATATCGATATACATCGTAGTTTTGTCTTTATCCTTTTCGAGAATTTTCGGGTCAAAAGTTATCTCCAACAAATCTCCCTGATCAGGCTCGTATGTTTTTATATACATCTCGGTGGGTTCGCTGCCGTTTACGCTTATAACTTGACGAAAGCCGTTTATAAACAGCGATATTCCAAGTTCTATTGCGGCGGTGTTGCCGTTAGTTCCGCTTACCGAGGCATGACATGTAATAGGTTCACCGTTGTATTCAATATTTTCATCATCCGCAAAATTAACGACAGCTCCCATGATAGAGTATTTGTCGGGGTCATAATCTTTGTCAAAACTGATCTCATCTGATATCGAAGGATCATCTATCGAAATATCCGGTATATCTGCGGAGCTTTCAACGCTGTCACTTTGGACGGATATATATTCACTATAATTTTCTCTCACTGAGCAACCGGAGAGCATAGAAACGGCGAGTATCAATGCAAAATTTTTTTTGAATTTCATGGTGGTGCTCCTTTACAAAAAATTTCATGGGCATTTCAAATCCATTGAAAATGCCCATGATGTTACATGGAAAACTTATTCTTCCATGGCTTTTGTTTCTGTTACGGTGTATCTATCGATTAAATCAATAGCTTTTCCCGCTTTGTTGTTTTTTGTGGCACGGTGACGAGCAGTCCATTTTATATTATTAGGAAATAGCTGATATGGGTAGTTGTTTAATGCCCATGCCTCATTAGTGTTATGTTCCGTTGCAACGGTTCTAGTAACAACACTATTGCCGCTGGACGAATCGACGCCATACCAAATAACTTCTATTGTATTTGCAATATAGTTTTCCGGCATTGAAGTATAGGTTTTCAGATCAACACTATGATACGACTTTGTACCCTTGGTAAAATTGGTGCCGATAGTTATGACCTGTGTTCCGTCCACATATGCGCTGTACGATGTTCCGGAATTAGTAGCAAATGCGGTCGTGGACACTCCCAATGTTGCAGCTGCAAGCAGTATAGCGGCTGCGGATCTCACTAAAGTTTTAAGTTTCATGATGTTCCTCCTTTGAATAACAGCTTTGATTTTTTAGATTTGCCGATCAAAATTTTCAAAGCTTATTAACTTCTGTGTTCGTTAATAATTATTATACCACTTTTTGGCGTGTTGTCAATGTAATTTATAGCCTATTTGGAATAATTTATTGATTTTTGTAAAATACACATAAAAATGTCGATAATATTTTGTATACAAATTTTAATAATTGATTTCAGTAAAAAGCTATTTTCTATAAACGACTATAACAAATACAAAAAGCGGCATGTTTTATTTTCTTCAAATGGAGAAATCTTCCGCTTAACCCAAAAACAAAAAATCGGAGCAAATTTAACTTCGCTCCGATCGAATTATTTATTATCCATTAAAGTCCGTTGGGATTGTTCTTTATAAAGTTCCAGCTGTCGGCGGTCATTTCGTCCAGCGTCAGTTCCGCCTGCCAGCCAAATACTTCCTTAGCCTTGTCGGTATTCGCGTAGCAGGTCGCGATATCGCCGGGACGTCTGTCCAGAACCTTGTAGGGAAGCTCCTTGCCGCATGCTTTTTCAAAGCTATGCAGCACGTCCATCACCGACGAGCCTTTTCCCGTGCCGAGGTTCACCGCGTCGCAGCCCTTATGCTCCATGATGTATTTAAGCGCGCAGAGATGTCCTTTCGCAAGGTCAACAACATGGATATAATCCCTTACGCCCGTGCCGTCCGGCGTATCGTAATCGTTGCCGAATACGCCCAGCCTCTCCAGCTTGCCTACCGCTACCTGACAGATATACGGCATAAGATTGTTGGGGATATCGTTGGGGTCTTCACCTATAAGTCCGCTCTTATGAGCGCCTATAGGATTAAAGTATCTCAGCAGCGATACCGACCATTCACTGTCCGCCTTGCATACGTCACGCAGTATCTGTTCTATCATGACCTTTGTATAACCATAGGGATTTGTTGCAGACGTCGGCATATCTTCAGTATATGGCGCTTTATTTACAGGGCCGTATACCGTAGCCGAGGAGGAGAACACCATTTTTTTGCAGCCGTATTTTCTCATTGCCCTTATCAGGTTGAGAGTGCCGGTAATGTTGTTGTGATAGTATTCAACCGGCTTTGCTACCGATTCTCCGACCGCTTTCAGTCCGGCGAAATGTATCACCGCGTCAATGTCGTTTTCGGCGAATATTTTTTCGGTCGCCTCAAGATCCAGCATGTCCGCCTCGTAAAATTTGAAATCCTTGCCGGTGATCTTGCGTATCCTGTTCAGCGCTTCGGGCTTGGAGTTGGAAAAGTTATCCATTATAACTATATCGTCTACGCCCAAGTCCTGCCCCGCGTTCAGCAGCTCGACCGCGGTGTGGCTGCCGATAAATCCGGCGCCGCCGGTAACGAGTATCTTTGCCATATGATCATATCCTTTCTGCGTGAGTGTTTTGTTTTCGCTGATATTAATATAACATATCCGCAGGAAAAATTCAATATGAAATTCGTTTCAATTATATGGATATTTGTTGCAATTTATAATAAAATGTGCTACAATCCTTATAGAGGTGACGGCTATGGATAACAAATATTCTTTCAGGGCGGACAACAAGGAAAACGAGACCTTGTCCGTTTATAACGTTGGGTATGAAAAATGCGCGCCGCTGCACAAATGGGGAAGCGGCGTGCGGGATCATTATCTTATACATCATATTGTAAGCGGCGCCGGGATATATTCCGTCGGGGGAAAGGACTACCGGCTAAGCGCGGGGGATACCTTTCTTATCTATCCTAATACCGAGATAACTTATACCGCCGACGCGGATGATCCGTGGTCGTATTACTGGATAGGCTTCAACGGCTCCGACGCCGAGCGATTGCTTTCCTCGGCGGATTTCACGCGCGACTATCCGGTGATATCCTCCGATTTCGGCGATGAGCTTAAAAACAGTATAAAAGCCGCTTATGATATGAGCGGCAGACATACCTCCGATATGCTGAAAATGACCGGTCAGCTTTATATCACGCTCGGAATAATCATCAGCCGCAGCAGGGCGAAAAACGGCCTGCAAAGCCGAGCCGAGCTCTGCGTCAGACGCGCGCAGACCTACATGAATTTCAATTACGCTATGAACATCGGCATAAAGGATGCGGCAGATTTTGCCGGAGTCTCGCGCACTACACTGTACCGCGCGTTTATAAGCGTCGAGGGTATCTCGCCGATGCGGTATCTTATCGGACTTAGAATGACAGCGGCGAAAAAGCTGCTGGCGAATACTAAGCTGCCTGTTTGCACTGTTGCACGTTCGGTAGGATTTGAGGACGCTATGTATTTTTCGCGGTTATTCAAAAATGAAGAACAATTATCTCCCACAGAATACCGCGATAAAAAAACTCCGGCGTGAAAACCGGAGTTTTTAATATACCATTTAAGTGTTGCTCTGTTTGATAAGCTCGTTATAGTTATCAACTTGTGCCTGGATAGCGCCTGCATTAGCCTCTCTCATCTGAGTCCAGCTCTGATCTTCACCGCTGTCACTCGGGAAAGCTACGTCATGCAGCATAGTGTTGATGATATCTGCGGTAGCGTCGTCCAGTCCGTAAGGCTCGTCAACGACAGCGTCGAAGTTCTCTACCTCCTGGAAGCTGATAAGGAATTCAAACTGTTCTTCGGTGTAGCCCTTATCCTTCATGATGCTTTCGGTGGTGGTGGCTTTAAGCGCGGGATCGGTCTTGCTCAGTCGGCAGCAGTTGATAAACACCGCAGCCTGCTTTGCGTTCTTGGAGCCTGCGGGAACCAGATATCCGAACGTGCTCATACCCATATAATATTTATCTGCATCGGGATCTCTCGGGAAAGGAATAAAGAAGATATCCAGAGATTCGTCTTTTTGCATTTTGTGCGCATAGTTGGTGATTATCCATTCCTGCATGCCCTGGAAAGCGGACAAGCCGTTTACTATAGGCTCTTCGGAAATGTCGATATAATCGCCGGTAGCGTATTTGCACAGTTCCTCTCTCTTAAGATCCTGATAGAACGAAGCCGCTCTTTCTATATTAGGATCCTGGAAGTTGGACTGTAACATACCGTCCTCGGATATTGAAATAAGGGGAGTGCCGGTGGTATCGAATATAGCGGTACCCAGCTGACCGTACAGACCTGTTCTTCCTTCTTCGGAATCCACGAAATCCTGCATGCAGGATTTGAAAGCGTCCCAATCCCAATTGCCCTCATCGTAAAGCTCCTTGGGGTCGGGTATCTGAAGCTCGCTGAACAGTCCGCGGTTGTAGATAAGCCACTGTGTCGATACGTTGTAGGACCACGGGTAGTAATAGTTGTGACCTGCCCACTTGTACTTATTGATATAGCTTTCAAGACCTGACCACTGAGGCGCGCTGAGGTCCATGTAATCCTCAAGAGGAGTATACATATTCTTGGACATCATCAGCGGGAAAGTGTTGGTAGCGTAATCGACAAGGTCGGGAGATTCGCCGCTTGAAAGCATCGCGGTAAGTCTTTGCGCGAGCGCGCCCGAACCTACGACGGTAGGCTTGATGGTGCAGCCGTAATTCTCCGTGAAATATTTGTAAGCCGGCTTAACGTCTCCCGCGGTAGTAAGGTTATAAACACCCAGATACTGAAGTTCTACCGGCTCGATCTCTTCTTCCTGAGTCAATCCGCTGAGCTCTAAGTCGCTGACGTCTACCGGGTTGCGTTCATCGTCGTCAACAGATGATTCGCTTCCTGATGATACGTCCTGCTGAGAAGCGGTTTGGCCGTTTGAGCATGCGGAAAGAGAAACAAGAGTAGATACTGCGAGCAGCGCAGCGATTATTCTTTTGGTTTTCATCTTAATCCTCCGTTTTAATTTGATAAAAAGCTCCTATTTTAAGCATTTCATATAAATATTTTATCATAATCAGCTGACCTGTTCAATAAACATTATAGCTAAAAAACCCGCCTTTATTTTGTGCATAATACATAATAAATAAACAGAGGGAAGAATTTTCTCCCCTCTGTTTATGATCGTATTTATGCTTTTATGCTTCGGAAGTGTCATCGCTCGGAGCAACGCCGTTCTTATTCGCGATAAGATCGTTATAATATGCTACCTGAGCGTCTATAACGGCGCTGTTTTCTTCTCTCATCTGAGTCCAGCTCTTGCCGTTAAGCGTTTCGTCACCTGACTGGAATACCACGTTGTCTATCATCTGTCTGAGAAGCTCCGCGGTGGTGTCGTCCATTCCGTAAGGCTCGTCTACTACCGGGTGATAATTTTCTATCTGCTGGAAGCCGAGGATAAATTCGTACTGCTCCTCGTTGTAATGCTTATCCACCATAATGCTGTCTTTTGTGGTTTCGATAAGCGCCTCATCGGTCTTACTGAGTCGGCAGCAATTTATAAACACGGCGGCCTGCTCGACATGCTGAGCGTTTGCCGGTACCATATAACCGAAAGTGGACATTGAGATATAATACTCATCTGCCTGAGGGTCTCTGGGGAAGGGAACAAGGAAGAAATCCAGCGAGGGATCCTCCTCCATACGCTGCGCATAACCCGCGAATTTCCATTCGCCCATTGCCTGGAACGCCGACAGCCCCTCTACCAGCGGTTCTTCGTCAACATTCATATAATCTCCCTCGGGATAAAGCGCAAGACCCTCTCTCTTAAGATCCTGGAGGAAGTTTGCGGCACGCTCAATATTCGGGTTTACAAGGTTGGATTTAAGCATACCGTCTTCGCCGATCTCGATAAGCGGAACGCCGGTAGAATCAAACATAGCGGTAGCGGTATACCCGTAAAGTCCCTGACGCTTTCCGTCCGGGTCGCTGTCCATAAAGTCCTGGATACACTTCTTAAATGAATCCCAATCCCAATCGCCGGAATCATAAAGATCCTTGGGGTCGTCTATATGCAGCTCCGAGAACAGACCTCTGTTATACATAAGGAATATCGGGGATACATTGTATGACCACGGGTAGTAATAGTTATGGCCGCCCCATTTATACTTATTGATATAGCTTTCAAGACCCGCCCACTGAGGCGCGCTGAGGTCCATGTAATCCTCAAGCGGAGTAAGCATGGATTTGGACATCATAAGAGGAAAGACGTTTTCGGTATAGTCGATGAGATCGGGCGATTCACCGGACGCTATAGCCGTCGTCAATCTGGAAGTGATCGCCGCCGAGCCTACGATGGTGCATTTGATAGTGCAGTCGTAGTTTTCATTAAAGTATTTGTATGCGGGCTTGACGTCTCCGGCGGTGGTTATATTATAACTGCCGAGATAGGTCAATTCTGCCGGCTCTATATCCTCCGCTTCACTTAAGCCGCCTAAGCTGAGATCGCTGACGTCAACGGGATTGCGGATATCGTCGTCTATCGACGATTCGTCTGAGCTTGCAGCAGTTGAAGCCGATTCCGTCGTCGTACCCGACGAGCAAGCGGATAGGGAAACTAATGCGCTTGCCGCGAGGAAAAATGCAATGCCTCTTTTTAATTTCATTGTTGTACCTCCGATTATTCGAGTAGCTTCGTGTAATCGTTTACACGCCTTATGTATATTATTTTACCATAATCGTTTGAAAATATCAATAGTCAATTTGATTAAAATAATTTGCCGGATTTGTGGATAATATACAAAAATTGGATTTCGGAAAGTAAGCGTAGAGCAGCTTTACTCTTGCTTATACTATATGATTCATAGGAGAGTATTTGCGCGGGTTTTGAATATATACTTGAAATATAACATTGAAAACGATATAATAAATATATGTGAAGTAAAATTCCGGATATCGGAGAAAAATTTTACAAAAAGTCATCTCTGTACTTTTTATTGTACAAAAAGTATGTTATAATAAGAAAAAGAAACCGGAACGGCGCAGCGGCCGGCAACGAGGAGGAAAGCAGCATGAAATTTGCGGCGCATATACGTCAGAAAGACGACCGGGTACAGACAGTCGCCGAGCACTGTAAAAACGTTTCCGTATTAGCGCGAAAATTCGGACTGGCCATAGGTATACCGTTCATTTGCGAGATACTGGGTTTGCTGCATGACATCGGAAAGCTTATTAAAAAATTCAACGAATATATCCGCGGGGAAAACAATTGCCGCCGCGGAGAGATCGACCACAGCTTCGCTGGAGCAAAGTACATACGGGAGCTTACCAAAAATGACAAAAGCTTGAGCGCTGTCGGCAGATTTATCGGGCGGGTTATCCTGTCACACCACGGACTTAAGGATTGGGTGGACGATGAGGGCAGGGATAATTATTCAAGGCTAACGGGAAAAACGGATAATTACGAGGAGATAATAAACAATCTTAAACAGTTTCCCGAGCTGGAAATTACCGATGAAATGCTGAAAAAAGCCGCCGAGGAGTACAAAAGGGTAAGAGAATCGCTTATCGATCTCACGATGAACATTCCCGAACAGCGGCGCAAGCAGGCGTTTGCCTTTTATATGGGAATGTTTGAAAGGCTTGCCGAATCTGTCCTTATCGACGCGGACAGGATAGACACCGCGGATTTCTGCTCGGACGAAAAGACCGAGATCGAATATGATTTTTCCGCGATTCTTGATAATATGCAAACGCAGATGGATAGACGGCTCGCAAAGTTCGACGGACTTACCGACAGCATTTCTATTCGCAGGAAAGATATTTCCGAACGCTGTAAAAACGCCGCCGCAAATACGGTCGGGATCACTAAACTCATCGTTCCTACCGGCGGCGGGAAAACGCTTTCGTCGCTGCGATTTGCGATAGAGTATTGCAAAAAGCACGGCAAAGAAAGGATAGTTTACACCGCGCCGTTTTTGTCTATACTCGAGCAAAACGCGGACGAATTTCGGAAGATAGCGGGGGAGGAAAATTTTCTTGAGCATCACTCAAACCACATATCGCAAATTATCGACGACGAGCAGGAATTACATGAATATGAGCTGCGCAGTGAGAAATGGGACAGCCCGGTTATCGCGACAACGATGGTGCAGCTGCTGAACGCTCTTTTCTCGGGTAAAACTACCGATGTACGGCGTATGCACAGGCTGACAAGGTCGGTGCTTATAATAGATGAAGTCCAGTCGCTGCCGATAAAATGCGTTTATATCTTCAACCTTGCTATGAACTTTTTATCCACGGTATGCAGTGCGACTGTCGTGCTTTGCACCGCGACTCAGCCGCCTTTTGACAAACTGGATAAATTCCCGCTGCTGCTGGATAAAAACACGCCGAATATCACCGGTGATACAAAAGAGGATTTTGAAATTTTCAAACGGGTGGAAATTGCAGACCTGTTCCGTTCCGAAGGCTATACCACCGAAGAAACAGCGCGGTTTTGCACTGAAAAGCAAAAGGAATTCGGCAGTCTTTTGCTGGTGGTAAACACCAAAGCCGAGGCTAAAGAGCTGTTCGGTCTGCTGAAGGAATGTTCAAGCGCAAAAACAGTGCATTTAAGCACGAATATGTGCCCCGAACACCGAACGCGGATCATCAAAGAGCTGCGCGATAACAATTTTGAAACGATATGCGTTACCACTCAGCTTATAGAGGCGGGCGTGGATATATCGTTCGGCTGCGTCGTAAGGATAATCGCGGGCATGGACAACGCGGTCCAAGCCGCCGGACGCTGCAACCGAAGCGGCGAATGCGGCGAAGTGCGTCCGGTATATCTTATGAATCTGCGCGGTGAAAATCTTTCGGGACTGCCGGAGATAGCCGCGGCACAGGATATCTCGATATCAATGCTTAAAAGCGAGAATTTCTCCGATCTGATAGGCGTTGAAGCTATGGAGGCATATTTTACCGAGCTGTACCGGACAAGCTCAAATAAATTGTTCTACAATACCGAAAAGCCGGATGGAAATCTTTTGGACTTCCTTTCCGAAAACAAAAAGTGGTTTGAGCTGTCGGAAAATAAAAATCTGAAAAACTGCGCTCAGGCGTTTAAGACGGCAGGCGGCTTGTTTGAGGTGATACCGGACGGAACGGTCGGCGTGATAGTCCCGTACAACGACGAGGCAAAGAATATAATAGCCGGACTGAATTCCGATATAACATTTGCCGAGCAGACAAAACTGCTCCGTTTAGCGCAGAAATATACCGTGAACGTCTATCCGAATTTGTTCAAAAAGCTATGCGAAAGCGGCGGGATATATGAACTCGCCTGCAAAGCATATGCACTTGAAAAAAGGTATTACAGCGAGGAATTCGGGATAACCGAAGACCCGTGTGAAAGAGAATTTCTTAATATTTGAAAGGAGTGATACTGTGGAAAAAAGCAGTGGAGAATGGGGCGTAGAATTTCAGGTGAGCGGTGAATCGGCGTTGTTTACCGATATTCTTACAAAGGTCGGCGGCGAGCGATGTACTTACATGATACCGACTTACGAGGCGATTAAAGGCGTGCTTCACAGCACCTATTGGAAACCGACCATCACGTGGATAATAGACAAGGTGCGTGTTATGAACCAGATAAAAACGGTTCGCAGGGGCGTCCGTCCTATCAAATACAATGACGGCAGCAACGACCTTGCGTATTATACTTACCTTGACGACGTCTGCTATCAGGTAAAGGCGCATTTCGAGTGGAACTACAACCGCCCCGAGCTAGCCTGCGACCGCGACGCCGGAAAACATTTGTCCATCGCCAGAAGAATGATAGAGCGCGGCGGGCGGCGTGATATCTTCTTAGGTACGCGCGAATGTCAGGGCTATGTTGAGCCGTGTAAATTCGGAGAGGGCGGTGGATTTTACGACGGTAAGGGAGAGATTCCTTACAGCCTTATGTACCATGGCATAACCTACGCCGACGAAGCAGAAAACGAGGAGGACAAGGGACAGCTTACGGTACGCTTTTGGAATCCGGTCATGGTAAACGGGGTTATTGATTTTATCCCGCCGAAGGATTGCACGATAAAGCGCCATATCAAACCGCAGGCGATAAAGCCGTTCGGAAAAGATACCGATAACTTTACGGGGCTAGAGGAAGAAGGCTTGTCCGAATTTTTCGGAGGTGGAACAGATGAGCTGGGAAAATGAGCTTTACAACGTTTACGAAACTCAGTGCGGCAAGGAATTTGACGGGGAGGAGGGACTTCCTAAAATCTCCCACTCCACCGCAAACGCGCAAATACAGATAGCGCTGAGCAGTAACGGCGATTTTATCGGAGCGCGTCAGCTTTCAAAAGAAGAGGGTAAAAACACGCCTATCCAGGTAACGGAGGATTCCGCCGGCAGGACCAGCGGCGATTCGGCGATGCCGTTTGCGGACAAGCTGCCATATATTGCCGCCGATTATCCGAATTATGTTGACGGAAAAGGGAGCGACAATTCCAAAAAGTTCTCTCTTTACATTGAGCAGCTAAAGAGCTGGAGCGAAAGCATCCACACTCACCCCGCCGTAAATGCTCTTTACAATTACATAAGTAAAGGCACTGTTATGGGAGATCTTATAGAGTGCGGCGTGCTGTCGGTCGATCCCGATACCGGAATGCTGGATAATTCCAAAATAGCGACAATAGACCAGAAAGACAGCTTTGTAAGATTCAGGATAGAGGGGATAGACGAACCCGAAACATGGAAAAATGAGAAGCTTTCGGAAAAATACATCAACTATTACAACGATACCCTCGGCGAACCGGTCTTGTGTTATGCCTTGGGAAAGGAGCTTCCTCCCGCGGTAAAGCATCCGTCAAAAATACGGCACAGCGGGGATAAAGCAAAGCTTATCTCAACAAACGACACGCAGAACTTTACCTACCGCGGAAGATTTTCAAACGATAAGGAAGCGTTTTCGGTAAGCTATGAATTCAGTCAGAAAATGCACAGCGCATTAAAATGGCTCATCTCGCGGCAGGGACTGCATTTCGATTCGCTGACGATGATAGTCTGGTCGAACACTATGGAACAGCTTCCGGATATATGCTGCAAGGGTATTCCCGACGACGAGTTCGACGAGGACGATCCTTTCGACAGTGCTCCCAAGATAAACATCGGAGACGGCTACAAAGACATGCTGAGAAAGCGCATTTTCGGAAATAAAGACGAAATGACGTTTTCCTCAAAGGTAATGATAATGTGCGTAGACGCGGCGACTACCGGCAGACTTTCCGTGTCGCTGTACGATGAGCTTCAGGGCTCGCTGTTCTACGACAATCTTCTTAAATGGCACGAGGACACGGCAGTGTTCAGAGGTTACGGAAAACACAGCAGAACAAATTCGTTTTCGATTTACGAAATATCGAATTATGTCTACGGTACGGAAAGCTCAACAGGGCTTGTAGAATGTAAGGCAGAGCTGAAAAAAGACCTCGTTCTCCGTCTGCTCCCGTGCATCACGCAAGGGCGAAAGCTGCCCGCAGATATCGTAAGAGCGGCTTGCCGGAAAGCCTCCGAACCGCTTGCTTACGACGAAAAAACCAAAAATCACCGCAAGGTAGTGGAAACCGCCTGCGGTTTGATACGAAAATTCAACATTGACCGAAAGGAAGGAGTTACAGCTATGGCTTACGACCCTAATGAAACCGACCGCAGCTACCTTTACGGCTGCCTGCTCGCAGTCGCAGACGCGGCTGAAAGCAACACTTACGAAAAGAACGACGGCGGCCGCGTAACAAACGCCCGCAGATACTGGAGCGCTTTTTCACAGCGTCCGTGGACAACATGGAAGATAATCGCGGAAAAGCTGCTTCCGTATCTCGACAAAACAAACGAGTACGGCAGAAAGACCGGGCTGCGCTTTGAAAGAATGCTCGAAGAGATCGCCGGCAAGTTTACCGTCGAGAAATTTGAAAACGACGGCGCATTAAGCCCGAATTATCTGCTGGGATACCACCATTTCACAGCGGAAATTTACAAATCAAGAAAAACCAATACCGAGGAGGAATAAAAAATGCTTGAACACAAAATTGATTTTAAGGTGATAGTTACCGCCACAAACGCAAACCCCAACGGCGACCCGCTCAACGGGAACCGTCCGCGCGAAAGTATAACCGGTCTCGGAGAGATCTCCGACGTCTGCATAAAACGCAAGATACGCAACCGGCTACAGGATATGGGTGAGCGGGTTTTCGTCCAGTCGAACGACCGCTGTGACGACGGCTGCGGCAGCCTTGCCGAGCGCGTCGCTAACAATAGCGTTTTGAAAGAGATAAACAAGGGCAAAAGCACCAATCAAGGGGATTTTGCTAAAGCTGCCTGCGCTGAATGGATAGATGTCCGCAGCTTCGGTCAGGTGTTCGCGTTCAAAAATGAATCCGTTTCGGTCGGAGTGCGCGGTCCGGTCTCTGTTCAGCAGGCTGTCAGCGTTTCACCGGTAGATATCGTTTCTATGCAGATAACAAAAAGCGTCAACAGCGAGGGCGGTAAAAATGAAAAAGCCTCCGACACAATGGGAATGAAGCACCGAGTATCATTCGGCATGTACGTTATAAACGGCAGCATAAACTGCCAGCTTGCCGACAAGACCGGATTTTCCTATGATGACGCTCAAAAGATAAAAGAAGCGCTCACAACGCTTTTCGAGAACGACGCCTCTTCCGCCCGTCCGGAAGGCAGTATGGAGGTTTGCAGGGTATACTGGTGGGAGCATGACTGCCGCACTCCGAAGGTAAGCTCCGCGAAGATACACCGTTCGGTAAAAATTAAGCTTAAGGACGGCATAAAACAACCCTCCTGCTTTGACGATTACGAATTTACCGTTGAAGATACCGGAGTACAGCCCGAAATTATCGACCTGATATAATGTATTCCGAGGATGATCTTTTACAGCTTTCGGGTATTCAGCACTTTATGTTCTGCCGCCGACAGTGGGCGTTGATACATATTGAAGGGCAATGGGAAGAAAATTTTCTCACCGCCGACGGCAGACTTCTTCACGATAATGCCCACGACGCCGAGTTTCGCGAAAAGCGCGGTGATAAAATAACGGTTCGCGCAATGAGAGTCATGTCCCGCAAGCTCGGTATCAGCGGGGAATGCGACGTTGTGGAATTTACCCGTGACGAAGCAAACGGCGTGTTTATCCCTCGGCTTGGAGGGAAATTCGGCGTAGTACCCGTTGAATACAAGCGGGGAAGAGCCAAGTCGGACGACTGCGACCGCGTTCAGCTTTGCGCGCAGGCGTTGTGCCTTGAAGAGATGCTGTGCTGCACTATAGGGGAGGGATGCATTTTCTACG
This sequence comes from uncultured Ruminiclostridium sp., assembly GCA_947624435.1. Lineage (GTDB taxonomy): Bacteria > Bacillota > Clostridia > Oscillospirales > Ruminococcaceae > Ruminiclostridium_E. The sequence goes on along the minus strand of CANQKE010000002.1, from coordinate 9,718 downwards.
GCGAACCCCGTCGGCGCGAACATGTTCCGATAGATGAAGAACTGAGGGCGCTGACAATAAAAACGCTTACGGAAATGCACGATATGTTTTGCCGCGGCTATACTCCCAAGGTTAGGAAAACCGCGTCCTGCAATTCCTGCTCACTGAAAAATATATGTCTGCCTAAGCTGGACAAAGCCCGCAGCGTATCCGATTATATTAAAAGTGCTTTGGAGGAAGAACCGTGAAAAGTTTGCTCAATACGCTTTATATCACCTCTCCCGAGCGCTATCTTTCGCTTGACGGGGAAAATGTGGTGGTGTCGGAAAATCACAGAGAGATCGCACGCTTTCCGCTTCATAACCTTGAGAGTATAATGGCATTCGGAGCCGCCGGAGCATCTCCCGCGCTTATGGAGAAATGCGTTTTGGAAAAAAGAGAGCTGGTTTTCTTTTCGCGTTCGGGAAAATTTATGGCGAGAGTCGAAGGAGAGATAAACGGAAACGTTCTGCTTCGCCGCGAGCAGTTCCGCATTTCCGACGATTTGCAAAGAAGTCTGGCTATATCAAGGAATATGATCGCCGCAAAGCTGTATAACTGTCGCTGGACGCTTGAAAGAACTTTGCGTGACCATGCTTTGAGGATAGATACCGATTTGTTTTCACAAAAGTCGGCGTACCTGAAAAGGGCTTCGGAAGACGCTCTGACAGCCGCTGACTCAGGTTCTCTTCGAGGTATAGAGGGCGAAGCGGCGTCGGTGTATTTTTCGGTCTTCAACGATATGATATTACAGCAAAATGACGATTTTTGTTTTACGGTGAGAAGCCGCAGACCGCCGCTTGACAGAGTGAACGCGATGCTTTCGTTTGCATATTCGCTTTGTACAAGCATGTGCTGTTCCGCATTGGAATCGGTAGGGCTTGACCCTTACGTCGGATTTTTGCATACCGACCGCCCGGGACGGCGCTCACTGGCGCTCGACCTGCTCGAAGAATTCAGAGCGCCGCTGTGCGACAGATTTGTGCTGACCTGTATAAATAAGAAAATAATTACAAAAGATGCCTTTATCAGTCAGGAGGACGGCGCTGTACTGCTGACCGATGACGGGCGGCGTGAATTTCTGCGTAATTGGCAGCTTCGCAAGGACGACGAGATCACCCATCCGTTTTTGAAGGAAAAGGTTCAATGGGGTCTTGTACCCTATGTGCAGGCGCTTTTGCTTGCGCGGTATATGCGCGGCGATCTGGATGAGTATCCGCCGTTTTTATGGAAGTAAAATGTTGATTTTGATAACCTATGATGTAAATACGGAAGATAAAGAGGGCAGAAAACGCCTGCGCCGCGTGGCAAAATGCTGCGTAAATTACGGCGTTCGTGTACAAAATTCCGTGTTTGAATGTATTGTTGACTCGGCACAGTGCCGTGTATTGAAACAAAAATTGCTTGATGAGATCAGCACGTATCATGATTCTTTGAGAATTTATTATTTAGGCGATCCCAAAAAAGCAAAAGTCGAACATTACGGCACAAAATCCGCACCGGAAATGGATAAACCGCTTTTGATATGAGCGAATGTCAAGCTCACATCAAATTCTCGGTTGATTCGCACTTGTTTTTGCCGTAATATCGTGTTATAATTTTATTTAAGAAATCAAAACAATGACTTTTTGTCTTTTGTTTTGTTCAAAACTACAATATTTTCGTTTTTTATGTAGATTATATTGTTTGGTTTTGCTGTCGCCCCGTTCACGCGGGGCGTGGATTGAAATGGTTCAAGATGAAGAAAGGAAGTTGTACCCATGGTCGCCCCGTTCACGCGGGGCGTGGATTGAAATATCTTATATAATATCATTTCGGCGTGTAGGTTTTGTCGCCCCGTTCACGCGGGGCGTGGATTGAAATAACATGTCACCGCTACCCGCCGCATTGACGGGTGTCGCCCCGTTCACGCGGGGCGTGGATTGAAATAAATCTACCGCCGAAACAAGGCTCAGAACAATAGTCGCCCCGTTCACGCGGGGCGTGGATTGAAATAATTGCCATAGCGTCAAAATCGGTTTTCCATACGGGTCGCCCCGTTCACGCGGGGCGTGGATTGAAATAAATAAAAATCATATACATAATAGTAAACATCAGTCGCCCCGTTCACGCGGGGCGTGGATTGAAATTCCTTTTCTCCGTCCCTGTCGGACGGTGCATTTGGTCGCCCCGTTCACGCGGGGCGTGGATTGAAATACCGCTACCCGTCACACAGGCGGATAGCGGGTAAACGTCGCCCCGTTCACGCGGGGCGTGGATTGAAATGTTGTTGTGCCATGGTAAGTGGTGCATAGTTTGTGGTCGCCCCGTTCACGCGGGGCGTGGATTGAAATTGCTACCAAAATCCCTGATAAGCCATACATACCAGGTCGCCCCGTTCACGCGGGGCGTGGATTGAAATACTGTCCGACCCCGTAAACTGCGTGTCGCTGTTAGGGTCGCCCCGTTCACGCGGGGCGTGGATTGAAATACTACTACCCGCCGCATTGACGGGTAGCAGATAAAGTCGCCCCGTTCACGCGGGGCGTGGATTGAAATTCCCACTATGCGCCGTGGGTCGCGTGGTTTGTTGGTCGCCCCGTTCACGCGGGGCGTGGATTGAAATTTTGCCTAATTCCGACTTGTGCCATTCAATAGCGTCGCCCCGTTCACGCGGGGCGTGGATTGAAATAGGGTCATTCTTGACTTTGAACGTTTCAGCCTTGGTCGCCCCGTTCACGCGGGGCGTGGATTGAAATATTTATGCTGTTCTTGATCTGAATGTATTCGGGGTCGGTCGCCCCGTTCACGCGGGGCGTGGATTGAAATCCTGCGGCGCCCAGCGCAGAGAATCGGGGTGTAGTCGCCCCGTTCACGCGGGGCGTGGATTGAAATTACTAGGCTCGACAAAACGAAGATAATTTTTAAGGTCGCCCCGTTCACGCGGGGCGTGGATTGAAATATTTTGACCATTGGAACAAAGATACTGATTATCCGGTCGCCCCGTTCACGCGGGGCGTGGATTGAAATAATACTCGAGGTTTTGATATTAAGGAGCGTGTTAAGTCGCCCCGTTCACGCGGGGCGTGGATTGAAATCGATTACAGCGAGCTGAAGCGGGATAAGCGGCTCGTCGCCCCGTTCACGCGGGGCGTGGATTGAAATTTAGCAGCCCCCTTGTCCTCCTTACAGTGGGTCGAAGTCGCCCCGTTCACGCGGGGCGTGGATTGAAATACAATAACCGCGCATATTCAATCCCCGGTCAAGAGTCGCCCCGTTCACGCGGGGCGTGGATTGAAATGTATTTATGACAAAGCCCGCGAGCGCGGTTATAGTCGCCCCGTTCACGCGGGGCGTGGATTGAAATGGCATCTCGGCACCTCCTTCCTGATCGCGGTGGCGGCGTCGCCCCGTTCACGCGGGGCGTGGATTGAAATGTTGCCGATCCGGTTGAGCCTATATTCGAAATTGTCGCCCCGTTCACGCGGGGCGTGGATTGAAATGTGAACTCCTGCTCGCGGTAGATCACGCCGGCGGTCGCCCCGTTCACGCGGGGCGTGGATTGAAATAGTCTATTATAGATATGCTGGGTTTTAAGCATTGTCGCCCCGTTCACGCGGGGCGTGGATTGAAATGCCATGTACCAACCCGGAAAGGATAAGCTCCCGGTCGCCCCGTTCACGCGGGGCGTGGATTGAAATGTGCCGTTAGAGCTTTTTACAATTTTTGTATAGGTCGCCCCGTTCACGCGGGGCGTGGATTGAAATATGGCACGAGTGAGAACCTCGGCAGGTTTATACCGTCGCCCCGTTCACGCGGGGCGTGGATTGAAATTTTGCGGCTGCATATCATAGAAGCCGACAGGATAAGTCGCCCCGTTCACGCGGGGCGTGGATTGAAATTATTCTGAAAATATGGCGGAAGACGTGCTGCGCGGGTCGCCCCGTTCACGCGGGGCGTGGATTGAAATGACCTTGACGGTATAGCCATTGAGTTGGAAAACGGTCGCCCCGTTCACGCGGGGCGTGGATTGAAATGCGGACTGATACAGAACGGAACTATTTACCGCGGGTCGCCCCGTTCACGCGGGGCGTGGATTGAAATTCTGCGCTGGGCGCCGCAGGGAACCCCACCGCTCAGTCGCCCCGTTCACGCGGGGCGTGGATTGAAATAATTTATGTAAAATAGCAATTGAAGCGCCGATGGGTCGCCCCGTTCACGCGGGGCGTGGATTGAAATGATGTATTTGTCGTGGTTGCGGATAATTTCAGCAGTCGCCCCGTTCACGCGGGGCGTGGATTGAAATGTGCCGACCTGCATAACGTCATAAGTCTGTTCATGTCGCCCCGTTCACGCGGGGCGTGGATTGAAATTTCTCCCCCCCTGCCTGTTTTGTCTGCCCAAAGGGTCGCCCCGTTCACGCGGGGCGTGGATTGAAATATCGTACAAGCCGGGGAAAGCATTTCTTGTTCAAGTCGCCCCGTTCACACGGGGCGTGGATTGAAATCTGAATACCGAAACATATCGGGATTGCGTTCTTGCGTCGCCCCGTTCACACGGGGCGTGGATTGAAATATCGTACAAGCCGGGGAAAGCATTTCTTGTTCAAGTCGCCCCGTTCACGCGGGGCGTGGATTGAAATATCTGCATTAGCTTCAGTTGATGTTATAACATTTAGTCGCCCCGTTCACGCGGGGCGTGGATTGAAATCCCCATTTCGGTATACTTTAGCAATAATATCACGTCGCCCCGTTCACGCGGGGCGTGGATTGAAATAATATAACCGAGGGGGAATAAGTCCCGCGTCCGTGTCGCCCCGTTCACGCGGGGCGTGGATTGAAATGCCTTATAGCTCGGCTGTATGCGCTAACACCTAAGTCGCCCCGTTCACGCGGGGCGTGGATTGAAATACAGGTTATATGGGGGATATATAAACTAGGTTTAGTCGCCCCGTTCACGCGGGGCGTGGATTGAAATACTTTTCTTACTGGCATTGTAACTCCTTTCAAATGAGTCGCCCCGTTCACGCGGGGCGTGGATTGAAATTCGGTGTCTGTATCACTTGATTTTACGGCGTTTTGTCGCCCCGTTCACGCGGGGCGTGGATTGAAATGTCAATAGGTATTTCATTACCTGTCGGCTCATAGGTCGCCCCGTTCACGCGGGGCGTGGATTGAAATAACGAAATGGAATTTGAAGCCCGTACAATTATAGTCGCCCCGTTCACGCGGGGCGTGGATTGAAATTAAAAACGGGACCCACGGATCGATGGTTTTTGCGGTCGCCCCGTTCACGCGGGGCGTGGATTGAAATTAACGAATACATATCAAAAAATCCTGTTATTGTATGTCGCCCCGTTCACGCGGGGCGTGGATTGAAATGCTAGAACTTCATCCCCCGCCGCTCTCGCTGCTATGTCGCCCCGTTCACGCGGGGCGTGGATTGAAATGCCGCCCTCAAACTCCCATAACATACGGGAAAAGTCGCCCCGTTCACGCGGGGCGTGGATTGAAATAGCTTTTTTTAACGAGGCAAAGCGTTCACTTATTGTCGCCCCGTTCACGCGGGGCGTGGATTGAAATAACCCAACGTTAGTATTCGCCGCAACATTAATGCAGTCGCCCCGTTCACGCGGGGCGTGGATTGAAATATCTCAGGCATTTATTTTTGCTCCTTTTTGATAGTCGCCCCGTTCACGCGGGGCGTGGATTGAAATGTTTTCCGAGGTTGAAGCGGTAATGCTGAAAGCTAAGTCGCCCCGTTCACGCGGGGCGTGGATTGAAATGTATAGAAATAATCGTTGAAAATGTACCCTCACCGAGTCGCCCCGTTCACGCGGGGCGTGGATTGAAATGTCATGTAGTCGGAGATGGTTTTTTGTGCGCTCGTCGCCCCGTTCACGCGGGGCGTGGATTGAAATACTACTTTGCGGTCTTGTATGAACCTTTCCATACCGTCGCCCCGTTCACGCGGGGCGTGGATTGAAATTTTTAGTAGGGTAAATTAATTACTTTCACCGGAAAGTCGCCCCGTTCACGCGGGGCGTGGATTGAAATACCCCATAGGTGTATCCAAAAGCAATTGCACCCCAAGTCGCCCCGTTCACGCGGGGCGTGGATTGAAATTCTGAACGGTAATAAACACTTCCACGTTTCTCTCGTCGCCCCGTTCACGCGGGGCGTGGATTGAAATGATATAATATTAATGTAAAAATAAATGGGGGTATGTCGCCCCGTTCACGCGGGGCGTGGATTGAAATATCAAATATAACCTCGCTATCGGGGACATCTATAGTCGCCCCGTTCACGCGGGGCGTGGATTGAAATGTTTTGTATGCTATTTATCGCAGTCGCGATAAGGGTCGCCCCGTTCACGCGGGGCGTGGATTGAAATAAAGCAATCGTCTTGAAATAATGAAATATTATTAGTCGCCCCGTTCACGCGGGGCGTGGATTGAAATAGCCAATCTCTATAAGTCCACGGTGACGGTTTATGTCGCCCCGTTCACGCGGGGCGTGGATTGAAATATTTGGATTATATCACGGACACGAAGTCGCGTGGGTCGCCCCGTTCACGCGGGGCGTGGATTGAAATGGATTTGACTGTGCCCATTACGTAGATAAACCCGACGTCGCCCCGTTCACGCGGGGCGTGGATTGAAATATTTTGCCGCCTGTAAATTCTTTACCGCAACTAGTCGCCCCGTTCACGCGGGGCGTGGATTGAAATGTGATGCGCCGTTGGAGCAGCCAGAAGCAGAAGGTCGCCCCGTTCACGCGGGGCGTGGATTGAAATTCGGGCTTTTGCTGTATCTCAAAATCATTGTTTATGTCGCCCCGTTCACGCGGGGCGTGGATTGAAATGGAGAGGAGCTCGGTTGATAGCAAGTTGTTAAAAGTCGCCCCGTTCACGCGGGGCGTGGATTGAAATTTACAGTTGTACCGTAACCTTAACGACTTCCGTACGTCGCCCCGTTCACGCGGGGCGTGGATTGAAATAGCCGCAGCGGTAGCGGTCGCAGACGCAGACGCGGTCGCCCCGTTCACGCGGGGCGTGGATTGAAATACCCAGGGAATCTGAACCGATCCCGATAGACGGGAGTCGCCCCGTTCACGCGGGGCGTGGATTGAAATACTTGATTATCCTTAAATGTATTATGTAAAATTGGTCGCCCCGTTCACGCGGGGCGTGGATTGAAATAATTCGTGAATTTGGTATGAGTGACCCTATAGGAGTCGCCCCGTTCACGCGGGGCGTGGATTGAAATAGCGATAATACACTAAAAGTATTAAAAGGGATTTGTCGCCCCGTTCACGCGGGGCGTGGATTGAAATAGCAATTCCGCAATTTTGGCGGCGGTTTTGGTGGTCGCCCCGTTCACGCGGGGCGTGGATTGAAATACCTTGTCCGCTACCTCAGAGACAACCGCTAATTGTCGCCCCGTTCACGCGGGGCGTGGATTGAAATACGACAGATTTGAAAACGCTGATAGTGAATGGGGTCGCCCCGTTCACGCGGGGCGTGGATTGAAATATGGGAATCCAAAGCATTTCAGCAAATTCCGTTAAGTCGCCCCGTTCACGCGGGGCGTGGATTGAAATAATGTATGACAACAACAAACTTAACGAGCTTGCGGGTCGCCCCGTTCACGCGGGGCGTGGATTGAAATGTCATTTTCTATTTCGTTTTTCTTGTCAATGACTGTCGCCCCGTTCACGCGGGGCGTGGATTGAAATGGTCTGCTGTCCTGATGGTCGCCGCTGCAGCGTTGTCGCCCCGTTCACGCGGGGCGTGGATTGAAATATTTCTTTTCAATCTCCCACGGAATATTGCTATAGTCGCCCCGTTCACGCGGGGCGTGGATTGAAATAAATGTAAATCCGAAAGAATCGAAAACATTACGATGTCGCCCCGTTCACGCGGGGCGTGGATTGAAATACGATCAACTGTTGCTGGAGCATATCAATAACCGGTCGCCCCGTTCACGCGGGGCGTGGATTGAAATAAAGTTATCATAAGCACTCTCAAGCGCCGAGCAAGTCGCCCCGTTCACGCGGGGCGTGGATTGAAATAGATCGTGCGTGAAATTCCGTGGGCTGAATTGCTGTCGCCCCGTTCACGCGGGGCGTGGATTGAAATTCCTCGTACTCCTTATGCTTCGCTGTCAGCTCCTGTCGCCCCGTTCACGCGGGGCGTGGATTGAAATGGTCCTCAGAATGATAACGAGGATTGGTGAAAAAGTCGCCCCGTTCACGCGGGGCGTGGATTGAAATATCATATAGAGGATGTGACGGCAAAGGAACGCCAGTCGCCCCGTTCACGCGGGGCGTGGATTGAAATGTCGTTGTTGTCGTAGCCTTGATTCGGCGCTTCTGTCGCCCCGTTCACGCGGGGCGTGGATTGAAATCCTTGACCTGAAAGAACTTGGGGACAGGTTCAAAAGTCGCCCCGTTCACGCGGGGCGTGGATTGAAATTTCCTGCTCGCTGGTACTCCCCGCCTTGTCATTCTGTCGCCCCGTTCACGCGGGGCGTGGATTGAAATAGCCGCAGCGGTAACGGTCGCAGACGCAGACGCGCCGTCGCCCCGTTCACGCGGGGCGTGGATTGAAATAGCCGTCTTATTGTGTGCCATAGCATACGCCCTGTCGCCCCGTTCACGCGGGGCGTGGATTGAAATGGCGTTTTTGTTCGTCTGCTGCATTAAGAGCTGCGTCGCCCCGTTCACGCGGGGCGTGGATTGAAATTCATCGTCCTGCTGATAATTCCACCATAACTCCCGTCGCCCCGTTCACGCGGGGCGTGGATTGAAATTTTGGCGCTGTGCGCCGGGAGATGCGCCCCTTTGGTCGCCCCGTTCACGCGGGGCGTGGATTGAAATTTGATAATCGCAGCTTGCAGGGTCTATATAGTCAAGTCGCCCCGTTCACGCGGGGCGTGGATTGAAATGGTGTTTGCCGCGTCCGCAAAGCCCTCAGCGAGAGGTCGCCCCGTTCACGCGGGGCGTGGATTGAAATATTTTTTCTTGCAGCTCTTTCTGGGTGCGGGCGGTCGCCCCGTTCACGCGGGGCGTGGATTGAAATATTCCGTGCGATCCTCCCACCAGCTGCGGGCGATGTCGCCCCGTTCACGCGGGGCGTGGATTGAAATAGCTTGTGCGGTTTGTATGCCTGATATATCATTTGTCGCCCCGTTCACGCGGGGCGTGGATTGAAATAGGAAATTAAAAGCCCTATCGTCCTTAAAAACACGTCGCCCCGTTCATGCGGGGCGTGGATTGAAATGCTGGACGCAGGCAGACCTTGCGCGAGCTACCGGGTCGCCCCGTTCATGCGGGGCGTGGATTGAAATGAGGAGCTCGACACCATGATCACCCGCCGCGAGGAGTCGCCCCGTTCATGCGGGGCGTGGATTGAAATACGCTGCGCGCGCTCGACAAAGCGGGCACAAGCGTATGGTTCAAGCTGATCTATCCCGATAAGACGGGCTATAAGTGGCGCGGCGGCGTATCGGTAAAGCGCTCGGCGGCAGAGGTGAACGCCGCTATACAGTTTACTCTGCGCACGACCTGCGAGACCGATCTCGAAGATATAACCGTCGAGTAACAACATACTTGACAAATGTCCTTTTCCGTGGTATTATGTAGAAAATAATACCACGGAGGGGATATATTTATGGGCATATCAATATTAGCTGTTTTTACCGGGGCGCTTCTTGTTATAC
>CANQKE010000001.1 GCA_947624435.1 uncultured Ruminiclostridium sp. | reverse complement strand
TGCCCCCTTTCGTTAGACTTTTATTTTGGTGTATCTCTATTATACCATATTGTCTAACAAAAGGGGAGCAGTTCAAAAAAGAATGGCTAAAGTTTTTACTCTATCCTTAAATAAACTGAAACACCGCACGTTTTAGCGTGCGGTGTTTTGCGAATTATTATTTTTTCTTTTTGCGCTTGCCTGCGATCGCTGTAGCTGCTGCGAGTGCTGCTGCCGCCATAGCGCCTAAGCCTGCTGCGCCGTCAAGTCCAACGCCGGTATGCGGGTTGCTTCCCTGAGGAGTCGGCTGATCGAAATCAAGCGTCGGAACGTCTCCCTGAGGAGTGGGCTGATCAAAGTCGAGCACCGGAACATCTCCCTGCGGAGTTGTCTGATCGAAATCCAGAACCGGTAAATCGAAATCACTGTCCGTGTCAATATCTGTATCCGTATCAGTGTCGGTATCCGTATCTGTGTCTGTGTCTGTGTCGGTATCAGTGTCTGTATCCATATCAGTGTCAGTGTCTGTATCGGTATCAGTGTCTGTATCAGTATCCGTATCGGTGTCAGTGTCAGTGTCAGTATCTGTATCCGTGTCGGTGTCAGTATCGGTATCCGTATCTGTGTCTGTATCGGTATCAGTATCGGTATCTGTGTCGGTGTCGGTATCTGTATCTGTATCGGTATCTGTGTCTGTATCGGTATCCGTATCTGTATCAGTGTCAGTATCCGTGTCGGTATCCGTGTCGGTATCGGTGTCGGTATCGGTATCCGTATCTGTATCAGTATCCGTGTCTGTATCAGTATCCGTGTCAGTGTCGGTATCTGTATCCGTGTCAGTATCGGTATCTGTATCCGTATCAGTATCGGTGTCAGTATCCGTGTCGGTATCCGTGTCTGTATCTGTGTCCGTGTCAGTATCAGTATCTGTATCCGTATCGGTGTCTGTATCCGTATCGGTGTCTGTATCAGTGTCTGTATCGGTATCGGTGTCCGTATCCGTATCGGTGTCTGTATCTGTGTCCGTGTCAGTATCGGTGTCAGTGTCAGTATCGGTGTCAGTGTCAGTATCCGTGTCTGTATCGGTATCTGTGTCGGTATCAGTGTCTGTATCAGTATCGGTATCCGTGTCAGTGTCGGTATCTGTATCCGTATCCGTGTCAGTGTCCGTATCAGTATCGGTATCCGTGTCGGTATCTGTATCCGTGTCAGTGTCCGTATCAGTATCTGTATCAGTATCTGTGTCGGTATCTGTATCCGTATCGGTATCCGTGTCAGTATCGGTGTCCGTATCAGTGTCTGTGTCGGTATCCGTGTCAGTGTCGGTGTCGGTATCAGTGTCTGTGTCGGTATCCGTATCGGTGTCTGTATCGGTATCGGTGTCTGTGTCCGTATCAGTGTCGGTATCCGTATCAGTATCAGTGTCGGTGTCTGTATCGGTATCGGTATCCGTATCTGTATCGGTGTCTGTGTCTGTATCGGTATCCGTATCTGTATCAGTGTCCGTGTCGGTATCGGTGTCCGTGTCTGTATCGGTATCTGTATCCGTGTCAGTATCGGTATCAGTGTCTGTATCCGTATCCGTATCAGTATCGGTGTCGGTATCCGTATCTGTATCAGTATCCGTGTCTGTATCAGTATCGGTATCGGTGTCCGTATCTGTATCAGTATCCGTATCAGTGTCGGTATCTGTGTCCGTGTCAGTATCGGTATCTGTATCAGTATCTGTATCAGTATCCGTGTCGGTATCAGTGTCTGTGTCAGTATCGGTGTCTGTGTCAGTATCTGTGTCGGTATCGGTATCCATGTCGGTATCGGTATCGGTGTCTGTGTCCGTATCAGTGTCAGTGTCTGTGTCCGTATCAGTATCGGTATCCGTGTCGGTGTCCGTGTCAGTATCGGTATCCGTATCAGTGTCCGTATCAGTATCGGTGTCCGTGTCGGTATCTGTATCGGTGTCTGTATCCGTATCGGTATCCGTGTCAGTATCAGTATCGGTGTCGGTATCAGTATCGGTGTCGGTATCTGTGTCCGTGTCGGTATCAGTATCGGTGTCGGTATCTGTGTCCGTGTCTGTATCAGTGTCAGTATCCGTATCCGTGTCAGTATCGGTATCCGTGTCAGTATCCGTATCTGTATCGGTGTCCGTATCAGTATCGGTATCTGTATCCGTGTCAGTATCAGTATCGGTGTCGGTATCAGTATCCGTGTCGGTATCAGTATCGGTGTCGGTATCTGTGTCCGTGTCTGTATCAGTGTCAGTATCAGTGTCTGTGTCGGTATCTGTATCGGTATCCGTATCTGTGTCTGTATCGGTATCCGTGTCAGTATCAGTATCCGTATCAGTGTCTGTATCGGTGTCCGTATCCGTATCGGTATCGAAATCATCGTCGCTGGTAGGAATATCAAAGGTATTCCAACCAAACTCCATGCCGCCCTTGTAGGACTTTGCGATCATCTGGCCCTCTAAGTGGCGCTGTTCACCATTTACATGAGAATTCGGAGCGAGCAGCGAACCGGTGTAACCGTAAAGGTCAACCGTTCCGGCGTCAGTAACGTTGATTATGAAGTTGCGATATCTGTGATCGGGATCGTTGTACTGGCTTACCTGTGATCCGTTGATGGATACATAGTTAATGCGCAGATTAAGTACAGTATCAGCGTCGCCGCCGACGATGTTGAGCAGTATAGTAGAACCTTCGGGAATGTTCGAGAAGGAAAGTCCGAAAGGCGCACCGTTAGTGGAGTTTATCTCATCTGCGGTGATAGTAAATACATTAACGCCGTCAGAATATCCGGTAAACTCGAAGTTGCCCCAGTTGTTATTGTAAGCGCCGGTGGTCTCCATAGCAGCGAGCTTCTGAGAAGCGGCTCTGAGCTTTTCAAAAGAATTCTCAAAGCTGAAATCAGTTTTCTCATTTACGCCGCCGATAACGGTAGCGCCGCTTGCCTGATTGGAGAATCTGTCGGAAACTTCATTAGCCCAGATAACACGACCGCTGTCGCTTACCTTGAAGTCAGCCTTGCCGCCGACGATAACGTCAGCCGCACCCTCGCCGCCGAGGTCCTCGTTGTTGAAAGTAAACCAACCATCGGAAGCGGTAACGGTAAGATCGCCGCCGACAGCAGCACGTCCGCCGCAGTCGGAGCCTTCAATAACTGCGTCCTCTTCAACAAAGATGCTGAAGCCTGCCGCATATCCGAGAAGTCCGTTGACGGATTCGTAGGATTTGTCGTCATCGTTCATGCCGAGGAGCGCATCGTAATCTATAGTTTCCTGGTCAAACACACTGGCGTCAGAAGTTGCAAGTATCGAAGGAAGTTCAGTTTGGTAAACATTTTCCGTATAATAGGTCTGAGCCGTACCTTGACCGAACAGATCCATGTCAACCGTATGCGAAGGCGCTGCAGAAGGAAGAGAGAACAAGCGCGCAAACAGCATATTTATCGCAAAGATAAAGGCTATAATCTTTCTCAGCAGCTTTTTGCGTGCTGAAAGGTTATTAACATTATCCATCATGAAAATTCCTCCTTAAAAAGCGATAATTACTTTTTATCTTTCTTATCTTTGATTTTCCGGGAGCATTTCACTGCTCTCCCGCTTGTAGTTTTATTATATAGTCCACAAAAACTCGTGTCAATAGATAATCTCAAAAATTTTTATGTCATTTTTCACGAAATTAAAACATGTTTATTTTAATTTTTTCAGTATATTTCAACAATAAAAATTGAAAATTCTTCCATATTTGCTCTAAAATGAATATTTTTGTGATAATCAGTTATCTACATTGACATTACAGAGTTTTTGTGATAAAATAATTACATAAAAAAAGAAACAATTCTGTCCTGTAATCATACCGATATTTATAACAGATAACAGGAACAAAACATCTGCGAAAGGGAGCATAACATGTCTGAAGTAAAAGCGGTCCAAAAGACCGATATGCCGCAGATCAACGCACAGGCGGCGATAGTTGTAACACAGAACGAAGGTAAGATACTGCTGGAAAAGAACGCTAAAATGAAGATGTACCCGGCTTTTATAACCAAGCTGTTAGCGTCGATAATCGCGCTTGAGAAATGCAATCCTACCGACACAGTAGTTATCTCCAAAAGCGTTGTTAATGAGATGACCAGATGGAAAGGCTCTGCGTCGATGGGCTTTCTTGAGGGTGAACGTATTTCTGTGCTTGATTTAGTATATTCAATGATGCTCGCATCTGCCAACGACGCGATGTTCGCTCTGGGAGAATTTATCTGCGGCGGAAAGGATAAATTCGCACAGATGATGCAGACAAAAGCGGAGCTGATAGGCGCGCAGAACACCGTAGTTATGGACAGTGAGGGACGGTTCACCTCCGAACAGCTTTCCAATGCGTATGATCTGGCGATAATCTGCCGATACTGCATGACCAATCGGCTGTTCCGCACGATCGCTAAAACCGAAAAATACACTATCGCCGCGACAGACAAAAGCCCGGAGCGCACGATAAGCAACTCCAATCTTTTGGTAAACAGCACATATAAAAGGTATAAATACGACACTGCTATAGGTATAAAAAGCGGATATACCGTCCGTTCAAAGTCATGCCTTGCCTGCTCTGCCCTGCCTCCCAAGGGCAAGCAGGGAGAAGAAGTCATGGCGATAATTTTGGGCGCGGAACATACAAAACAGATGAAATATGTGTTCTACGACGCGATAACATTACTTGACTTTACCTTTGACAATTTTGAACAGCTAAGCGGTAAAAAGCAAGGCGAGTCCCAGGCGGAAAGCGAGGACGCGCTGCTCACCGTTTCCGAGATGTGCGACGTGCTTAACGCCATGCAGCGCAATTCTCCCGAAGCGGCGATAAACTCTATAGCGATAGGAAAGCAGAAGATAAAAAAGGACTGCGCATATTTTGCCGAGGACGACCGATCCGCAAAAGACGCTTACAATAACGGCGCGGCCGTGACGGTCACTGAAAAGCCGGTATATGGTATTTCCAATATAGTGGTGGAAAATCTTACTGCCGCCAAAGAGACTCTTGCGTCGTATCTTAAGACCAAGCTTGGTATGTGGTCGATAGCGATAACCGACAGTCCCGAACAAATCTACCCGATGGGAATGATATGCAGCATGCTCAGCGAGAAGATGAAGATAGTAAAATCGGTGTCGCTTGAGGATAACTGCGAGTCTATGCTCAAAGCGCTGCTTTCCTCCTCAAAGGATACGGGAGCGGCGGTAATAGGCGTTTCTCTTGAACAAGAACACAACGCTGAACGGGTATCTGCGGGGGCCGGTACGGATATAGCTATCCTTTCCTCCGCAGCGGTATCGCATAACCCGCGCGGATTGTCAAAAGATGAGCAGCTCAATGAAAAGCTCGGTATATGCAGCGGTATGTCCGAAGCGGGCGCGGTGATAATAAACATCGACGATAAAAGGCTTGCCGGCATCTATTCCATACAGCAGGATATAATCACGATAGGAATAGACAACAAAGCGGCGGATTATTACGCCGACGGTATAACCGTTGAGGGCGACAAGATAACCTTTGAGATAGTAAACGGCACCGTTATCCACCATGCAGAATTATACTCCGACAGCAAGCACGCGATATATCAGGCGTTGGCAACATTCGCTCTGGGCGAGATAATGGGCATACCCGCAAAGCAGATACTGGCTTCCATAGAAAAATACCGCAAGGTTTCAGGGCTTAATACCGTGAAAAACGGAAATAACGTCACCGTTATCTCGGACTTTGAAAACACCGGCGCAGAAAGCGTGGCTACCGCGCTCAAAGAGCTTTGCGCGGCTTATATCCCGGCGGACGCGCGGAGGATAGCGGTGTTCTCCGATATCGCGGGCGGCGGCGAGCAGGAAGAGAACCTGTTTCAGCGCGTCGGCGCCGTGCTTAACAAAAGCTCCGTGGATATAACCGTGTGCTACGGTGACGTTGCGGCAAACATTGTCCAGACGGCAGATGTCAAAAAGAAATCGGTTATAGTTTTCAAGAGCGAGTCGGCGCTGATAGAGTTTCTCGGACTTAATATCCGTCCGAATGACGCGGTGTTGTTCAAGGGCTCGGAGGATACCGGACTGGCGGATATCATGGCCGCGATAACCTGATGATCATTTCGCCGCAGACATTTAACGAACAGTCATTAACAAAAACCGGAGGGCGTAAAGTCCTCCGGTTTTTTAGAAAGATCATTCTCCGAGTTCATAAGCGCGTTTGGTGCAGGCTTTGCAGCATTCCTCCACCGTTTCGGTGAGCTTGCCCTCGTACAGCTTATCCAGTCCGGCTATCGTCGTACCGCCGGGAGAGGATACCTGCTTAATAAGCTCGTCCACCGTCATACCGGAATCGGTAAGCATTTTCGCCGAGCCGACAAGCGACTGAGCAAACAATTTCAACGCGCTGTCACGCTCTATACCGACGCTGTCGGCGTAATCTATAAATCCCTTTGCGTAAAGGTAGATGAACGCGGGAGAGCTTCCGTTTACCGCGATTATCTCTTTCATCTTGTTTATGGGTACCTCGCAGGCTATCCCGCAGCTTTCCACAACGGATCTTGCAAAAGCAAATTCTTCATCGGAAACACCGTCGGAACGCGAAACGGCGCTCGCCCCGAGTCCCAGCATCATCGGAGTATTGGGCATTACCAGCACGACCTTTGCGTCAGGCAGTGTACGCGCGCGGATAAATTCCGCGGATACGCCCGCGCAGATGGATATTATCAGTTTGTCCGGCGTAAAATCTCCGGCAGCGGCCGCCAGAACGTCCGGCAGCACCTGCGGCTTTACCGCGAGCAGCACTGCGTCGCACTTTTTGACAAGCTCGCCCTCGCTGCCGCAAAGAGTTACGCCGTATGCGGTAAGCGCATTTGCCTTATCGCTGTCCTTTTCGTATACATAAAGCTCTATATCCGTATTTTGGGAATGCAAGCCCCTGATTATGGCGCCGCCCATGTTTCCTGCGCCTAAAAAACCGAGTTTTTTCATAATTATGACCATGCTTGCAAAGCAAGCATCTCTCCTTCCTTGTTCTGTGTTTTTCAAACCGTTTTTTTATTTTTGCCGAATGCCGAACGGTACGCGATATATACGATATACAGCACCGGTATCAGTATAAGCACCTCAAACGGCAGAAGTATCGCATTCTTGCCGATCCTTGCCCATACGCTCAGCCATAATCTGTCCGCCGCTATGTAACCGAGTATGAACAGACCTATAGTATTAAGGAACACGTTGCAGACGACATTTACCGTAAATCTTGCAAAAAACGTCCTTAATGCGGGTACAGCGTTTTGCTTAAAACTTTTCCAAAATTCTCCCCGCGCAAAATTCAGCTTTGCCGGCGACATCTGATAGAGAAAAATCCCGTATATCAGACCCTCCGCCAATGTTGCCACAGTCAGTATAGGCGAAAACGAGCCGGTAGGCCTTACTATCCAGCCGAGAACGTCTATCGCCACTCCGCCCAGCGCCCCCGCTACAGGGCCGTACAGCATACCTATAGCGGCAAGTCCCAGAAACGAAAAGCCGAATTTCAAGTCCGGAGTCGGCTGTATTATGAGAAATTCCAGCACGACCGATACTGCTACCAACAGCGCGATGACCGCAAGCGAACGCACCGATTTCAGTTCAAGTGCGGAGCGCTTGAACATTGAAAAAAACGCCATAACTTTACCTCCTTTTATCACGCGATCGCATAGAAAAAGGATAATTATGGCGTTATCACTTTTATGCAACAGCGAGATGCGGAAAGCCCACCGCCATCGTCGCCGATGTTCGTCCCTAAGACAACTCTCCGTTCTCAAGGGCACTTAACGCGCACTTTCCTACTCTGTTTGATTTTTCTGTTCCTTAAGGAACCTCAGAAGTTTATTTCACTCGCGATGCGGTAAAGCTCGTGGTCGAACTCCTTGTGCATCTTGAGAGCTTCCTGAATATCATAGTCTACCACTACGTTGCCCTGAAGTCCGACAACACGGTTGCCGGTACCGCGGGACAAAAGCTCAACGGCATGATAACCGAGCTGGCTTGCCGCAACTCTGTCACGCACGGTGGGGCTGCCGCCTCTTTGTACATGACCGAGAATGGTAGCGCGGCTTTCAACGCCGGTCTCCTTCTCGATATCCTTTGCTATCTGCTCGGAATTACCGATGCCCTCGGCAACGACGATGATAAAGTGATGCTTTCCGGATTGAAGTCCGGCAACTATCTTATTATATACGTCGTTCATAGTGAACGGCTCTTCTTTAGTGATTATATATGTAGCTCCGCAGGCGATACCGGTGTTGAGCGCGATATATCCGGCGTTGCGTCCCATTACCTCTACTACCGAGCAGCGGTCGTGAGAATGTGCGGTGTCGCGCAGCTTATCTACCATTTCCATCGCGGTGTTCATCGCGGTGTCATAGCCTATTGTATACTCGGACATTGCAATATCATTGTCTATCGTACCGGGAACGCCTACGCAAAGAATACCGCGCGCGGAAAGGTCCGCAGCGCCGCGGAAAGAGCCGTCGCCGCCAACGACAACTATACCCTCGATACCGTTGTCGATACAGGTCTGCTTTGCCTTTTGCAGCCCCTCTTCGTATCTGAATTCCGAGCATCTCGCAGTGTAAAGCACGGTGCCGCCTCTTTGTATGATGTCCGAAACGCTGCGAACGTCAAGAGGTACAATGTCGCCGTTGATAAGTCCGTTATAGCCTCTGCGTATGCCGACTACTTCCATTCCTTTGAATATGCCCGCTCTGGTGACAGCACGAATAACCGCGTTCATGCCGGGGGCGTCACCGCCGCTGGTAAGTACGCCGATTTTTTTCATAATTTTTTCCTTCTTTCCGATTGGGAATAAATCCGCTTATTTGTCGCTTAATATTAGTTTACTCTAAAACGGGAAATAAGTCAAGAGAAAATTCGCAAATTTCAGGGTTTTATTACAATATTTTCTCCGCCGCACAACTCCGTAAGCTTTGCTTTAAGCTCGTCGCACACTCTTACCCCGCCGGTATAAGCCTGTACGGTGCGGGTATCGGCATAGCACAGCTTTGCCCTGCCGTTGCCTTTATAAGCGCTCAGCAGCGCATTCACCCCGGACAGCTTTTTATCGTTTGGAGATTCCAGCTTTATAAAGACCGTATACATGCTTTCGGGAGCAGGCGCCGGGGAAACGCCGTCTATCAGCAGCTTAGACTCTCCCTCGTCCTCGCCGGACACCGTACAGTCGAACAGCATTATCTGCCCCTCTTTTATAACATTTCCGAAACGTTCATAATTTTTGCTGAATAGTAACGCTTCCGTTTCTCCGCTGCGATCCTCCAGCGTCACAAAGCACATGCTTTTATTCTGCTTGGTGATGTGCATCCTCTTGCGGGAAACCACCGCGATCACCTTTATCTTTTCGCCGTCCTCAATATCGTTCACAGCTTTTGAAATATAAGAACATTTCAGCTTTTTTATCACACCGGCGTATTCATCTAACGGGTGGCCGGAAATATAAATTCCCGTTATCTCCTTTTCCATCTGAAGCAGCTGTTCTTTCGGATACTCCTCCGCTTTAGCTATAGCTACCTCGTCCACCGTAGGCTCATCGAAAGCCGAAAACAGATCCAGCTGACCTTCAATATTCCTGCTTGTGCCTGAACAGCGGTCTATGATTGCTTCATACGCCGACAACATTTCGCGCCGGTTATTGCCCAGGCGGTCAAGCGCGCCGCATTTTATCAACGATTCCGCCGCGCGTTTATTCATACAGCCGCGATGACTGCACATTCTCCTCAGAAAATCATTCAGACTTGTAAATTCCCGCTCGCTGCGCTCCTGTATAATAGTGTTTATTACCCCGCTGCCGAGATTTTTTACCGCCATAAGCCCGTAGCGTATGCCCTCCGGTTCAGCCGAAAAGCCGCGCACGCTCTTATTTACATCGGGTGGCAGCAGCTTTACCCCGCGCTCGGTCAGATCGCCTATATACTCGGCGGTCTTGCTGCTCCAATCCATTACGCTGGTAAGCAGCGCGACCATGTATTCTTTATAATAATGACAGCGCAGATATGCCGTCCTGTACGCAAGCAGCGCATAAGCGGCAGCATGGGATTTATTGAACGCGTAGGAAGCAAAGCTCACCATGTCGTCAAATATCTCATTGGCGGTCTTTTCGTCGCAGTTGTTTTTCATTGCTCCCTCGACGAACGTCCGGCGCTCTTGCAGCATTACGTCGGATTTTTTCTTTGCCATAGCTCGTCTAACTATATCGGCGCGCCCGTAGGAATACCCCGCCAGCCTGCGGCAGATGGTCATTACCTGCTCCTGATACACTATACAGCCGTTGGTGACCTCAAGTATCTCTTTTAGTATCGGATGGCGGTAACGTATTTTCTCCGGCGATTTGCGGTTTTCCAAATATTGCGGTATCGAATCCATAGGACCGGGACGGTACAGCGATATCGCCGCCGTGATATCCTCAAGAGAACGCGGCTTCATCCTGCCTAAAAGCTGCGTCATGCCGCCGCTTTCCAGCTGGAACAAGCCCTCGGTCTGACCGCTTTCCATCATTTTATAGGTAGGCAGGTCATCCTCCGGTATTTTTTCTATATCAAAGCCGGGGTCGTTTTTCTGTAAAGCCTTACAGCAGTCCTGTATCACCGTTAAATAACGCAGTCCGAGAAAGTCTATCTTAAGCAACCCCAGCCGCTCTAACGTGCCCATTGTATACTGAGTCACCGTTTCGCCGGAGGTTCGGTAAAGCGGGACATAATCCGTTACCGGCTCGCGAGTGATGACTATTCCCGCCGCGTGTATAGAGGTATTTCTCGCCATGCCCTCTATCTTTACGGCGGTATCTATAAGCCGCGACACCTCGCTGTCGGAGGCTGCGAGACTTGCAAGCTCTTTTTCACTTTTCAGCGCGCCCTCTATCGAGCCGTGAGTGTAGGAATAATGCTGCGGTATCAGCTTTGCTACGCTGTCCACCTTTGCATAAGGCATACCCATCGCCCTGCCCGCGTCACGGATGGCACCCCTCGCTGCCATAGTGCCGAAAGTAATTATCTGTGCGACTCTGTCACGACCGTATTTTTGTATAACGTAATCTATCACTTCCTGCCGTCTGATATAGCAAAAATCTATATCAAAATCCGGCATGCTGACTCTTTCCGGGTTAAGAAAACGCTCAAACAGCAGATCGAACCGGATAGGGTCTATATCGGTTATCCCAAGACAATATGCACAGATACTTCCCGCGCCGCTTCCTCTGCCGGGGCCTACCGCGATATCCTTGCTCTTGGCATAAGCGACAAAATCCGCCACTATCAGAAAATAATCGGTGTACCCCATTTTGCGGATAACACCCGTTTCATAGCTTATCCGCTCTTTTACCTGTTCGGACAGCGTATCCCCGTATCTGCGGCGAGCGCCTTTATTTACCAGAATGTCAAAATATTCCTCGTTGCTGTCATAGCCCTCCGCCTTGAAATACGGCAGTATCGTATGCCCGTATTCAAAGGTAACATTACAGCGGTCGGCTATATTTACCGTATTTTCAAGGCTGGCTTCGTCGAACCGCTGTGCCATTTCCTCCTCGGATTTTATATAAAACTCGTCTGTAGGAAAATGCAGCGCGTTCTTATCGTCGAGCGTTGTGTTAGTCGCAATACATGTAAGCGTTTTCTGTACATAAGCGTCGGACTTTTCCAAATAATGCGCGTCGTTGGTGGCGACCGTGGGAGTACCGGTCTCCTTTGCGACCCGCCTAAGCAGCGGAAGTATACGCTGCTGTTCCTCCATATCGTGATCCTGAAGCTCGATAAAGTAATTTTCCCCGCCGAATATGGACTTATATTCCTGCGCGCAGCTCACCGCGCCGGAATAATCGCCGTTAGTAAGCAGCCGTGCAAGCTCACCGTTAAGGCAGGCTGACAGGCAGATAAGCCCTTTTGAATACTTTCTGAGGCTTTCCTTATCCACACGCGGCTTGCCGTAAAAGCCCTCTGTATATCCAAGCGATACCAGCTTTACAAGATTATGATAGCCCTCGTTATCCTTGCACAGCAGCACCAAATGATACGGCTTTAAGTCGGCTTTGGTATTCTTATCAAAACGGCTTGCCGGCGCGACATAGACCTCGCAGCCGATTATAGGTTTTATCCCCTCTTCTATGCACGCGTTATACAACTCTACACATCCGAACATTGCACCATGGTCGGTTATGGCAACTGCGGTCTGTCCGAGTTTTTTCACACGCTGAACAAGCCCTCTTATACGGCAGGCGCCGTCAAGAAGGCTGTACTCGGTATGAACATGTAAATGGACAAATCCGCTCATCTATTCTCCTTTTCTGCGAAGCTCGTCCGCGATGACAGATATCCTGCGCAGCCTCCGGAACACTCCGGTACGGCTTATCGGCGGGTCAAGCCTGCCGCCTATCTCAGTAAGCGACGATTCCGGAGATTCCAGCCGAAGCCGTGCGGTTTCCCTAAGCTCCTCCGGCAGATAGTCTATCCCTTTAAGGGAAACTATGTAATTGATGTCGTCTATCTGCTTTTGCGCGGCGGCTATAGTCTTGTCCAGGTTTGCCGCCTCAAAATTAACGCTGCGGTTTACTTTGTTCCTTAATTCTTTATATATCTTGACGTTTATCAAAGTCATAGACATGACCATAGCGCCCATAAAGGTGAGCATGTCCGCGATTTTTTCGCTGTCCTTGATATAGAGAAAGCTGCCGCTGCGGCGGGCTGATATCCTCGCGCTCATTCCGTGTTCCGATATCATATCGGCGACCATTGCGGTCTTTTCACTGTCGCGCAGAAAAAATTCCAGCTGGTACTCCTTTGACGGGTCCGAGGCAAAACCGCATACCAGAAAAGCGCCCCTTAAAAACGCGCCGAGTGAAGCGTCGCCGCTGCAATCCGGCAGCTCGTCCGCAAAGCGGCTGTCTTTAAGTGTCAGTATATAACGCTTTTTGCCGTTTTGCTCCACGGTATCCAATGCCGAGGCGCAGCCGCTTTCCGTAAGTATTCGGCTTAAATAAGAGGCGGTCTTTTTATTGCCTGTCTTAAAAGCACCGCCGTTCATCGCAAACGCCGCGCCCTTTGCTATATACAGCTTTGACCGATTGTCCGGCTCTTGCCGGCAAAGCTCGTTTTTGATATCGGTACAGAAAGACATGCCGGCACGACCTTTCACATTTATTTGTTCTTTTTATCCAGATCGCGGTGCAGCACCCTGACCTTGAACCCGCCGTCCTTGATGTGATCGTACATCATCTGGGCGAAAGTAACGCTGCGGTGCTTTCCGCCGGTGCAGCCGAAAGCTATCACCAGCTGGCTTTTACCCTCGTGCAGATACTGCGGGATAAGAAAATCTATCAGCTCGTACAGCTTATCCAGCAACGTTTTCGAGCTGTCGAATTTCATGACGTAATCCCTGACCTCTTTATCCATTCCGGTCTTGGTCTTAAGCTCCGGAATATAGAACGGATTCGGCAGACAGCGCACGTCGAACACCAGATCCGCCTCGTTAGGCACACCGTACTTAAAGCCGAAAGACATACAGCTTATAGTCATGCTGTCGGATGGATTATCAAGGAAGATATTTATTATGTTTTCCTTAAAGGTGGCGGTGGACATAAGGCTGGTATCTATATAATAATCCGCTATTGAGCGCATAGGCTCAAGCATCGCCGCCTCCGCCTCTATCGCCTTGTCAATGTCCCCGTTTGCAAGATCGAACAGCGGATGCGGCCGACGTGTCTCCTTATAGCGGCGCTTTATTACCGCGGGATTTGCGTCGACGAACAGCACCTTGATATTAAGCCCTCTGTTTTTAAGCTGCTCGATACTCTCGTTCATATTCAGAAAAAGCGTACCCCCGCGTATATCGGTAACTATGGCGGCCTTGTTTATCTCGTCGTTTTTCTCGCATATCTCCGCGAATTTTTCTATAAGCAGCGGCGGCATATTGTCTATACAGTAGTAGCCTATATCCTCCAGCACATTCACCGCGCAGGATTTACCGGAACCGGATATACCGGTAACTATTACAAATTCCGTTTTCATTGCCGTCCCCCCTATATTAGTTCATTCCATTATCAGAACTTCACATTCCAGCATTATTCCGCTGTCTGAATATACCTTTTCTTTCACTTGTTCTATTAGTCTGCAAACATCGTCAAAGCTGGCGTCGCCTTTATTGATAATAAAGCCGCTGTGCTTTTCACTTACCTGTGCGTCTCCTACCGATACGCCTTTAAGCCGGCTTTCCTCGATAAGGCGCGCGGCATAATCTCCCGACGGCCGCTTGAACGTGCTGCCCGCGCTGGGATATTCCAAAGGCTGCTTCGCTTTGCGGCGGGACATCAGAGTATCCATGCGCTCCTTTATCGCCGAAGGATCGCCTTTTTCCAGCTTCATAGAAACTGAGGTGATACAATATCCGCCGCGTAAAAATACGCTTGTGCGATAGCCCAACTCCATTTTGTCGCGGGTAAAGGTCTTTATCTCGCCGTTTTTATCTATGCAGCGGCAGGAAATAATCACATCGCTCATTTCTCCGCCGTATGCTCCGGCGTTCATGTATACCGCGCCGCCTACCGTTCCGGGTATTCCGTAGGCAAATTCCAGCCCGGAGAGCGAATTTTCCAAAGCAAGCGAACATACAGCCCCAAGCGAAGCGCCCGCCT
Organism: uncultured Ruminiclostridium sp.; assembly: GCA_947624435.1. Classification (GTDB taxonomy): domain Bacteria; phylum Bacillota; class Clostridia; order Oscillospirales; family Ruminococcaceae; genus Ruminiclostridium_E. Next base: position 81,414 of record CANQKE010000001.1, on the reverse strand, counting down.
GACATTCAATGACCTCTCCGCTGATATGCGCGGCGGCAAAATCCGCGCCGATAAGCAGCACGATACCCTTTAATCCTTTATCGCTGACAAGTATATTGCTGCCCCTGCCGACAACGTAATAAGGTATGCCGTTACCGCGGCAGCACACGATAAGCTCCCGCAGCAGCGCCTCACAATTTATTTTTATCATCATCTCGCACGTTCCGCCTATCCTGAAGGTGGTGTGCGCTTTCATAGGCTCGTTATACAGCACCTCGGCGCCGTATAATCCGGCGATCTTTGCCGCCTGTTCCAAATCAAAAAGGCTCAATGCTTTTCTCCTTAAATACGGTCACGGCGGACAGCGCAAAGTCATTCCGCCGCAGCGCCTGTTATTTGCTGAGACGGTAAAGATTTGCGGCGCCTACTATGCCCGCGTCATTTCCGAGCTGTGCTACGGCAAGCACGGTCGAACGCTCGGGATTTATACAATAGCTGTCTTTTTTGATGATCTCCTGCAGCGGCTTTATAAGATAGTCACCCTCTTTGCAGATACCGCCGCCGATGAGCAGCATTTCCGGCTGGAAGGTATTTACAATATTGACCAGTCCGCAGCCGAGATATTCGATATACTCGTTTACTACGGCCGTTCCGCTGGCGTCGCCCGCGCGCATTGCGTCAAACGCAGTCTTGCCGTCTACGTTATCAAGAGAATTATCCGCGATAGCCCACATACGGCTGTTCTTATCCTCTCTCATTGCGTGTTTGGTAGCGGTGATAAGCGCGGTAGCGGAGGAATACGCCTCAAAGCAGCCTTTTCTTCCGCAGGAGCATTCTCTGCCGTTATATTCTATAACGGTATGACCAAGCTCCGCGCCGCAGTAATTAAAACCGGTGTAAATTTTGCCGTCGATTATTATTCCGCCGCCCACGCCGGTACCGAGAGTTACCACCACGACGTCACGGCAGCCCTTTGCCGCGCCGCCCAGCACCTCTCCGTAAGCGGCGACGTTAGCATCGTTTTCAACATATATGTCCGTACCCAGCCGCTCCTTGAGCAGAACGCCGAGCGGGGTGTTTTCAAATCCTAAATTGCAGGAATACAGCACTATACCGGAATTACGTTCCGCAACGCCGGGCGTGCCTATTCCTATGCTGTTTATCTTGTCTATCTTTTCCGAGCTGTCAGCCACCGCGAGCTTTACCGCTTCGGCAATGCTGTCCGCGATATCCTCCGCCGGACGCGGCAGCGCAGTCTTTATGTTTGAACGTCCTATTATGCGGCAATCGTCCGCAACAACGCCCGCCTTTATGTTAGTTCCGCCAAGATCAATACCTATGTTGTACATTTTTCTTCCTGCCTTTATATTATATTTTATTTTTCTTCGGTTAATACCGATATGTTTTTCATTCTTAAAAACGCTTCAAACCTTTCAAGGTCGGCGTTTACTATCAGCTCCTTAGGAAAGGAGACGTCTTTTATAAGCTGCTTTGCCGCATCAAACGCCGCGATCCTCGACCAGAAATGCGCGTCGGAGTTTACTATTATCGGGCAGCCGTTTTTTATGCAGGCCGGCAGAATATTTTCCTTAAGCCGTTTGACCGAACGCGGGTCAGCCAGTCTGCTGGCGTTAAGCTCGATAAGCACGTTGTTATCCCTGCACTCACAGGTAACGGCGTCGTAATCATACGGAAAATCGTGCGAATCGGTATGGCTCAACACGCAAGTCTTAGGGTCGCGTGCCGCCGCTATGTATGTTTTTGTATGCTCGTCCTCGGAAGACGGCATAAGCAATCCCCAATGTATCGAAACATTCACCCATTCGACGGAATTTCTTATATCGTCGGTAAGGTCCAGCTCGCCGTTATAACCGATAAGGTCCGCCTCTACCCCTTTTATTATCCTTACGCCGCTGAGAAAATGCGGTATCGTTCTAAGATTCTGGAAATGCCACGAGTGCGGAGCATCGGTCATTTTTATACAGTGGTCGGTCATTCCGAGATATTTAAGTCCTTTTTGCGCCGCTGCCGCCGCATTTTCGGTGATAGTAGAGTACGCATGTGTGGAAGCGAGCGTATGTGTGTGCATATCTGCAATAAAATTCATCTCAAAAAGCTCTTTTCATTATTGATTTTCCCAGTCGGTGACTGTGTCCGCGCCCTCAAGGTCAAGTCCGAGATTATCAAGCAGCTCCTGTGCGGCATTGTAGCCCATCTTCTTCTGACGGTTGTTCATCGCCGCAACTTCCAGTATTACCGCAAGATTACGTCCCGGCTTTACCGGAATGGTAAGGGACGGCACTTTTACGCCTAAGATGGACATGTAATGATTATCCACGCCCATACGGTCGTATATCTTTTCCGGATTCCACATTTCAAGCTCTATTACAAGGTCTATTCTCTCGCTGACCTTTACCGCTCCTATACCGAACAACTGGCGCGCGTTTACTATTCCTATGCCGCGCAGCTCAAGAAAGTGGCGGATATTATCAGGTGAACTGCCTACCAGCGTTATGTTAGACGCTTTTCTTATCTCTACCGCGTCGTCCGCAACCAGCCTGTGACCGCGCTTTACCAGCTCTATAGCCGTTTCACTCTTGCCCACGCCGCTGTCGCCGAGTATCAGCATACCCTCGCCGTATACCTCGATAAGCACGCCGTGGCGGGTTATTCTCGGAGCAAGCTCCAGTGAAAGGGACGCCGCAAGCTTTGACACGAACACCGTCGTGCTTTCCTCGCTAAGCAGCAGCGGTACTTTATATTCTGCCGCGGTCTGTTTCATCTCCGGCATTATCTCCTGTCCGCGGGTAACTATCACGGCGGCGGGCTTTTCACTGAAAAATTTTCTCAGCCGCTGAAGCCTTATCTCAGCTCCGCACTGTTCAAGATACGCCGTTTCCGCCCGCCCGATTATCTGTATGCGCTCGTGGTCAAAATACTCATAAAAGCCCGCGAGCTGCAATCCGGGTCGGTTAATGTCGGCGTTATTTATCAATATATTACTCGGTTCTCCGGGCATATGGATGATCTCAAGTGTAAAATTGTCTATGATAGTCTTAAGGGAAACGGTAAATTCTTTTGCCATATATATTCCTCTTTTCATCGTTATGATTTTCAACAGGGCATAAAAACCTATAATAATATTATACATCACTTTTCCGGCTATTGCAATAGGTGAATAAAAATAAATTCAATAAAAGGACCGCGGCGTACACGAAAATATCCCCCGAACCGCGTTTACGGTTTGAGGGATGCTTTGGTATTCGGATACACTGTTTATTCCTTTGTTTCAAGGATATGTTTTTTAAGCACCGCAAAGCTCTTATCGCTGAGCACATGCTCTATCCTGCAAGCGTCTTCCGCCGCCGTCTTTTCATCAACGCCGAGCCGGGTAAGCCAATCTGTCAGCATAGTATGACGCTCGTACATTTTTTCCGCTATAGCGAGCCCTTTTTCGGTAAGAGTGATATAATTCTTTGAGTCTATCTCTATATAATTTTCATTCCGCAGATTTTTCATAGCTACGCTTATACTGGGCTTGGAATAGTCCAGAAAATTAACTATATCTATCGAACGGACGTTGCCCAGACGATTTTTCAGAATAAGTATAGATTCAAGATAGTTTTCGGCGGATTCCTGTATTTTCATGTGTTACCTCCCGCACTTTGACGCTTTTGTCAGCAGACGTTACGGCAAAGCGCCGCTGTTTTAACTGCATGATAAACTCTATAATTGAATTTTACCATAAACCGAAAAATTTTTCAAGTAAAATTTTTCAGCTTTTGCAGAAAGTTTTATGTTTTCACCTTAAAAGTAAGCGTATCTGTATAAAATATCCCCTCGGCCGTCAGATGACCGAGGGGGTAGGCATGCCTAGGCTGCTCTGTTATTTAGTGCCGCAGCTGCCGTTTTTATAAGCACCGTATACGGTAGTGCCGCTATTGGTCTTATAGGCTCTTATTCGGACATTATACCTTGTGGCTTTTGCGAGCCCGCTAATGTTGTAAGTGGTGGTGTTATTATCAGTTATGGTATAGCGCAGCCATTTGCCGTTTTTATATATTTCAAGCTGATAGCCGTCGGCGCTGGTATTTTTATTCCATTGCAGCTTTACGGAAGAAGCGGTCTTGCTTACCAGCTTAAAGCCGGTCATGTTAGACGGCGCGGTATTTGCCGAACCGGTCTTATACGAACCGTATATCTTCTTATCGCTGATATTCTTATATGCTCTTATGCGGACGCTGTATTTCGTACCCGCTGCAAGGTCCTTTATCGTATAAGAGGTCGAAGAACCGCCCTTTATAGTATAAGTTATCCACTTGCCGTTCTTGTATATTCCGAGTTCATAGCCGCTTGCGGTGTTGTTCTTTGTCCAGGACAGCTTAAGCGAATTTACTCCGCGCGACGCCAGCTTAAACCCACTCATTCCGGACGGCGCGGTATATATCGAACCGGTCTTATATTCTCCGTACACCGTCTTATCGCTTATCGTCTTATATGCTCTTATACGGACATTGTATTTCGTACCCGCCGCGAGATTTTTTATCGTGTAAGAGGAAGAAGAGCCGCCTCTTACGGTATAGCCTATCCACTTGCCGTCCTTGTACACTTCAAGCTGATAGCCGCTTGCCGTGCTGTCCTTGTTCCATGAAAGCTCTGCGGAATTTACACCGCGCGCCGCTAATTTGAAGCCCGTGACACTTGCCGGAGCGGTGTAGATCGAGCCGGTCTTATATGCTCCGTAGATATTCTTGCTGCCGGAGGTAATATATGCCCTTATGCGGACGTTATATTTAGTTCCCGCCGAAAGGTCGCTTATCGTATAAGATGTTTCAGAGCCGTCCCGTACAGTATAGCCTACCCATTTGCCGTCGACGTAAATTTCCAGCTGATAGCCGTCAGCAGAGGGATTTTCGTCCCAGGACAGTACGGTGGAATTTACTCCGCGTTCAGCTAATTTGAAGCCGGTCATATTTGCGGGAGCGGTATTTGCCGAGCCGGTCTTGTACTTGCCGTACAGCTTCACGCCGTCGCTGTCTATAACGAACGGGCGTATCCTCAGCGGATAGTAAGTACCCGCCTCAAGTCCTGTAATAGTGTAGGACAGATTCGAGCCGCCGTTTATAAGGGCGATAGTCACCCACGCGCCGTTTTTCTCCGCCTGTAACTGATAGCCGTCAGCGCCCTCCGCCTTGTTCCATGAAAGGCCTAACGACTGGTAATCGCGTTTTGTAAGCGAAAATTTCGTTATCTCGCCGAGAGTGAGTACAGGAACAAAATCTTCCTTATAGCTGTCGCCGCATACCTCGCAGACATAAAGAGTATATCCGGGTTCTGTATAAGTAGGCGGGATAACCGTCGCCTTGTAGCTATGCGCTCCTGTCGCGGGGATCGTTTCCGTCAGTTTTTCACCGCATACCTCGCATATCATAGAGCGTATGCCTTTATCGGCGCAGGTAGGAGCTTTTTCAACTACCCATTCTCCGGTGTGCTTGCCGGTGGCTTTCAATACGGTAGTTTTTTCATATCCGCATACCGGGCATATCTCAACTAACTCACCGTCCTCAACGCAGGTCGGAGCGGTGCTCTCTTTTTCAACAAAGCTGTGAGTATGTCCCGCGGGAGCGTTTATTACTATCTTAAATGCGTCGGATATAAGCAGCGTACCGCTTACGCTTCCCGTTCCGGTTATGGTGACAAACGGGGCGGAATTTTCCTCGTATTCGGTCACATATATATTGTTTTTATATTTTACGGTAAAATCCTTACCGGGTGTCAGCTTTATACCGTCCGTCACAACGGTGACGTCAGGCTGTATCTCCTTGCCGGTGAACGGGAAATCAAGCGTTCCGTCAGCCGACGGAGCAAACGTTACCTCGGTATTGGTCTTATAATACATCGCAAGCTTTTTTATCGTAAAGGTCTTGGTGACCTCTCCGGTATAATCGCCTATACCCTTTACGGTATAAGACGCCGTGCCCGCTTCAATGTTATCCTCGAAAGTAAGCTCGTAATCCTTTCCCTTTACCAGAACATTACCGCCGCACTTTACGGTAACGGGAGGGGTTATCTCTTCGGTATTGTAAGTCTGATCATCGATATCGCTTACCGATTCTTCGGTTATCTCGGAAGGCTGCTGCTCTTCCGGCATAACCGTATACGCCTTGATCCTTAAATTTCCGGAAGTCAGTCCCAACGTGATAATATCGGACCAATTTTCTCCGTCCTCCGAATAAAAGCTCTCGCCGTTTTTAATTTTTGCTTCGCTGGTAAGGCAGTTGTCGGATGTTTGCTCGCTGCCGTACTCCGCCCACATATATGCGGTTCCCGACGGATTGGTTTCCTTATTCACCACCGCAAATGTGTCACCCGCTTTGAGCGATACCGGCTTATCAAGCATAACGGATCTGTAACCGGCATAAGGCGCGATGTCGGTCGTTTGGAAAACCTTTTCGCCGGAAGTAGGATCGCCGGGGTCCGACGGATTGAGGTAAACCGCTATATCATGCACGGAACCCGCTTCTCCGGTAAAATATGATACGGCGTTCAGCAGTTCTCCGTCGTTCTCGGCAGAGAAAACATTTGCCGAATATATTTTGCTTTCGTTATTGGTCAAAAAAACCAGCAATTCAGCGTTGTCATACGAATAAACGTTGTCATAATAATCGTCCTCATTTTCCATGGTGAAATCCACTGCAACAAGCATCGAATAGATAGTCTTATCGTAATATGACAGCCAGAAATAACCGTTGTTACGCGCTTTTTCGCCCCAGCTGTTCTTTATCAGCCAACCGCCGTCGCCTTCGGGAGTAAGCCCGTGATTTGTAAATCTTGAGGCGGGTATATTATCGTCCCAGCCGACTATGGTAACGGCGTGATTCGGCATTGCATCCGGGTCGCCGCAATAGTAATAATACTCACCGTCATACTCGTTTATATAATTTTCGTCAAGTTTATCGTCAGCAAGCTCGGCATATCCCGAGCCTACGGCGCCGTATTCATACACCAAACGCTTAACGGAGTCGATATCGTACGCTTCTATCGGATTACCCATCTCGTCGACTTTTGCGTTGACGTAGTAAAAATCGGTCAACTTTGCGGGTAACTTGCCACGCAGTTCTACATATTTATCCTCCGGCAGCCCGTTCAAAGCAAGCTCGGGTTTTCCTTTTGCCGAATAAGGATAATTCGGATCCTCCTCGTACGGTCCTATACCGGACATCATTAAAAATGCGGCATAAGCGGAAGTGCCGCCGAAATTGAGATAATTATAAGGCTCTGTCAGCAAAGCAGTGTAAGTATCCGCCGACTGCCCTATCTGTAGTCCGTACTCGGTGGGATGCGTCCAGAAATAGGTCGACAGCTCCTCGGAAATATCGATATCCTTACCGAACTCCTTGGATATCGAAGCCTCACTGATCGCCGCCGCGGTAAACGCCCAGCAGCTTCCCCATTGACCCTGATCCTTTACGGAAGATATGTAGCCCTGCTCCACCGAGCTGTAGCTCTCCGGAAGTTTATCCCCGTCAGCCGCAGCTGCGGTAAACGTCGGGATCAGCAGAGCCGAGATAACACATGATCCGACAATGCCCTTAAAAAACTTGTTCATAAAAACTCCTTTCCTGATAACAACAGAATAACGTCTGTGCAAAACGTTTTCACGTCAGTTTAAGCAGATATATCAGCGCGTCCTCATCGGGCAGGCTGTAATAGTTTTTCCTTACTCCGGCCGACTGAAAACCGAAGCGTGTGTAAAGCCCTATTGCAGGTTTATTTGACCGTCTGACTTCCAGATAGACTGTATTTATTCCCCGATCGCGGCAGATATCCTTCATAGCACCGAGCATATCAAGCGCGTATCCTTTACTGCGGTACTGCGGCAAGACCGCTATACGGTAAAGCTCGCACTCGTCTGCGGCGCACCTTGCCAGCAAAGCGCCGACGATATTGCCCTGCTCGCAAGCGGCAAGCACTATTGAACCGGTGCTTTTGTACAGAGACAGCACCGAAGCTTCGCTCCACGGATCGGGAAAGCATACGCGTTCCACTTCGGCGACAGCTTTTGCGCCGTCGGGCGTTATATCAGTGAGTATCATACCATGTTTTCCCGATATTAACATCGACGGTCATCGGTATGGAAAGCTCTGCGGCGTTCTCCATCTCGTCTTTGAGAAGTCCGGATACCTGCTGAGCCTGATCCTTCCTTACCTCTATAATAAGCTCGTCATGCACCTGCAAGATAAGCTTTGCGTCAAGTCCGCTTTCTTTGAGCCGGCGATAGACCTTTATCATCGCTATCTTTATTATATCCGCGGCGGTGCCCTGTATCGGGGTGTTCATCGCTATCCGCTTGCCTAAAGCCTGCATGACTTTATTTGAGGATGCAAGCTCTTTTATATATCTTCTCCTGCCGAACAGCGTACTTACATATCCGGTCTTTGCCGCCTCGTCCACGGTTTTGTTCATATATTGAGAAACGCCGGTATAACGGGTCAGATACTGTTTTATATATTCCGCCGCCTCTTTCATAGAAACATTTATGTCTTTTGAGAGCGAATATGCACCGATACCGTACACTATTCCGAAATTTACCGCCTTTGCCTTGCTTCTGAGCTCCGGGGTGACCCACTGTACCGGCTGATCGAACACCTGCGAGGCGGTGACGGTATGGATATCCACCTCGTCACGGAAAGCCTGCTTCATTATCTCGTCGCCGGAAATATGCGCAAGTACGCGCAATTCTATCTGAGAATAGTCTGCGTCCACCAGCATATACCCGTCTTTGGCACGGAAAAATCTCCTCATTTCCCTGCCGAGCGGGGTGCGCACCGGAATATTTTGTATATTCGGGTCGGCGGAGGAAATGCGCCCGGTTCGGGTCTCCGTCTGCTTAAAGGTAGAATGTACTCGCCCGTCCTCCGCCACTACCTTAAGCAGACCGGTGACATAGGTGCTGTACAGCTTTGTCAGCGCGCGGTACTCCGTGATAAGCGGGATTATCGGGTGTTTATCGGAAAGCTGCTCCAACACCTCCGCGTTGGTGGAATAACCGTGCCTGTTCTTTTTGCCGGGAGGAGGCAGCATAAGCACATCGAAAAGCACATGCCCAAGCTGCTTTGGAGAGCCTATATTAAATTCTTCTCCGGCATATTCGTATATTTTTTTCTGTATCTCTTCGGACTTGTCAAATATCTCCCTGCCGAAATCCTCTACTCCCTGTCTATCAAGCTCCACGCCCTCGCGCTCCATATCGACCAGCACGGCGGCAAGCGGTATCTCGATATCGGTAAGCACAGACAGTGCTTTTTGTTCATACAGCTTAGCGTAAAGCTCGTAATTGAGCGCGCTTATCGTTATCGAAAGCTCGGTGGGATTTCCTCCCATTCCCACGCCGTACACCGCGCAGAGCTTTTCCAGTCCGTAATCGGTGGAATCCGGACTTAAAAGATAAGCGGACAGCGTAGTGTCGAATGTCACGTTGTTAGCGCCGGCGGCCGAGGTCACAGTTATAAGCTGTTTAAGATTGAACGTGTGCTTCGGCGTATCGGAAAGCAGAAATTTCGCGGCATCGGAATTGGTCAGTTCTCTTACTTCTCCGACCTTTCCGCAATATACAGAGCCGTTGTACTCGAACAAAAGCTCTCCGCTTTCCATTTCAGGGATATCCGTTTTAGGCGCGGGTCTGCTTTGTTCGGTGATTTCCGCAGGGCGCAGCTTCAGCTTTTTAAGTATCGAGAACATTTCAAGAGAGGTCAGCAGTCTGCTAAGCTCCGTATCGTTCCCGCCCTGTCTTATATAACCGTCCAGCGCGGTATCTATAGGCGCGTCAAGGCATATCTCGGCCAGTTTTCTGCTGAGATAACACATATCCTTATCCGACGCCAGCTTGTTCCTTACGCCCGCGGTTATGGACGGGCTGTCTATATTTTCATACACGCCGTCAACGCTCTTAAATTCTTTTATCAGGCTGAGCGCGGTCTTTTCGCCTATGCCCTTTACTCCGGGGATATTATCGCTGGAGTCGCCCATAAGCGCCTTTACCTCTATCATCTGTTTGGGAGTTACGCCGTAGGTTTCCTCTATAACAGCGGGCGTGTAATAAACGTCCTCTTTAGTCTTTGCAAGACGCACGGTAACATGATCGTTCACGAGCTGGAAAGAATCACGGTCGCCGGTGGAAATGTAACAGTCCCAGCCGTCGGCAGCGCATTTTGCGGAGATAGTGCCAATGATGTCGTCCGCCTCGTATCCCTCTTTTTCTATTATCCTGATACCCATCAGGCGTATAATATCCTTTACATAAGGGAGCTGCTGCGCAAGCTCATCCGGCATACCGTGCCGGTTGGCTTTATAACCGTCGTACATTTTATGGCGGAAAGTAGGCTCTTTAAGGTCGAAAGCGACAGCGATCCTGTCGGGGCTGATGTCCTTTTCCAGCATAAGCAGCGTGTTCATAAAGCCGGTTATCGCGTTCGTCGGCATACCGTCCTTGTTAGTAAGCAGTCTTATGCCGTAATAAGCGCGGTTTAATATGCTGTTGCCGTCAATTATAAGAAATACCATTTACATTCTCCTTTATCACAGCAATATCAGCGTGTGAAAAGCTCCTTTATCCGTGCAAAAATGCTCTTTCTCGGAGGCTTATAGAGCTTTTCCGCCTCCTCGGCATTTTGGTATGCGCGCAGATAAAACGCCTTATGCACCTCAAATTCCGGCTCGTCGGGAAGTCGGCGCTTTTTGCGGTATACGCCGTCGCTGCCCTGCACCCGCGCCTTGACGTTATCTCTTAGCATATCGTTGAATATCTCAACGACGCGGTCGGCGACCTCGCGGTCTTTAAGAGGCGCGGCGACCTCTACCCTGCGTTCGGTATTGCGGGTCATAAAATCCGCCGAAGAGATGTAGGTCTTTCTGCGTTCTCCCTTGCCGAAAATATATATCCTGCTGTGTTCAAGAAAACGCCCCACTATGGAGGTCACGGTTATGTTCTCCGTTTTTCCCTCTACGCCCGCTACAAGACAGCAGATACCTCTTATTATAAGGTCTATCCTTACGCCCTTGCAGCTTGCCTCTATCAGCTTATCTATAAGGTCGCGGTCGGTCAGCGAGTTCATTTTAAGTCCGATGTATCCATCGCTGCCGAAAGCCGTTTCAATATCTATCATTTCCACAATGCGGGATTTTAAGCATTGCGGCGCGACTAACAGATTGTTAGAGCTTTCCACCACGGTACCGAGTGAAAGCGCATTGAAGATCACGCTCGCATCCGCGCCGATATCCTTGTCTGAGGTCATAAGCGTAAGATCGGTATACAGCTTTGCGGTCTTTTCGTTATAGTTCCCGGTCCCTATCTGCGTGAAATACTTGATACCGTTGCCGGTCTTTCGGGTTATCAGCAGCAGCTTTGAATGGACTTTGAGCGAGTCCAGTCCGTAAATGACCTTTACGCCCGCCTCTTCCATTTTTTTGCTCCAGTCGATGTTGTTTTCCTCGTCGAAGCGTGCGCGCAGTTCCACCAGCGCCAGCACCGACTTGCCGTTTTCTGCGGCGCGGATAAGCGCGTTTACTATCTCGCTGTCATGCGCGACGCGGTACAGCGTTATTTTTATAGAAGAAACATACGGATCGTCTGCCGCCTCGTCCAACAGCCGCAGAAAGCCCTTGAATTTTTCATAAGGATAAGAAAGCAAAATATCCCGCTGTGAAAGCTGGGTGAACATAGATTCGTATGGATTGACCCACAGCGGCTTTTGCGGGGATAGCTTGGTATAAAAAAGCTCGGTATATTTTTCCATACGTCCGCCCAGCAGCGAGATAAATTCCAGATCCAACGGACAGCTCTGGTAAAAGGCATATTTCTTATCCAGCTCCAGATGGGAAAGCAGCCTGTCAACAAGCTCAGCGGGCGCGTCGGCGGAAAATTCCGCGCGTACCGGCATAAGCTTTTTGCGCTTTCTTATAAGCTCCTCCATAACATGGCGGAAATCCACGTCATGGTCGTAAAGCGCTTCCTCAGCGTCTATATCGGCGTTGCGAGTGACTCTAAACAGGCAACGTCCCTCCACCGAAAAGCTGGCAAACAATCTGTCCGCGTAATGAAGTATAACGTCCTCCACCAGCAAAAACCGCAGGTCTTCGCCGGGGAGGTAAATAACTCTGGGAAAATCCTTTCCTGTTTCGGCGCTGATTATGCCGAGCAGCGTCTTTTTCTTTTCATCGCCTTTTTTAAGCTCCACGCCGATATAAACCGAGCGGTTTTTAAGAAAAGGAAACGGGTGATTTTTATCTATCACGCCGGGAGAAAGCAGCGGCATTATCTCCCGCTCAAAATACAGCTTCATAAAAGCCTTGTCGTCGCCGTGCAGCTCGGACGGCTTTACCATTCGGGCGTACCCCGCGGAAAGCTTGGCGGTTATATCAAGATACGCGGCGTCCTTGGAGATAAGCATATCGCGTACCTTTTGCGTTATCGCGTCAAGCTGATCCTCCGACGTCATAGAGGTCTTATTGTCCTTTTTATTCGGCGTTACCAGCAAAGTATCGCGCAAAGAACCTACCCTGACCATAAAAAACTCATCAAGGTTGCTTGAAAATATCGAAATAAACCTGAGCCGCTCAAACAGAGGAACGGTGATATCCTCCGCCTCCTCCAGCACTCTGCGGTTGAATTTCAGCCACGAAAGCTCACGATTGTCATACACCAAACTGCCCGACATTTTCTCTCCTCGGTTCACTTTCCGGCGATTTCCAGCGAGGCGCGGATAAAGTCCTTGAACAGCGGGTGCGCGCGGTTGGGACGCGACTTAAATTCCGGATGGAACTGTACCGCTACGAACCACGGATGAACGTCTCTCGGCAGCTCGACTATCTCAACCAGCTTGCCGTCCGGCGACTGACCCGCGACTATAAGCCCCTTTTCGGTCAGCAGCTTACGGAAAGTGTTGTTGAACTCGTAGCGGTGTCTGTGTCTTTCATATACAAGCTCCTCACCGTACAGCTCTCTTGAAATAGTACCCGGCTCTAACTTGCAGGGATAAAGCCCGAGCCGCATGGTGCCGCCCTTATCGACGTCTTTCTGATCCGGCATAAGGTCGATAACGTCCTGGTCGTTTTCAACAAATTCGCTGGAATTTGCGTGATCGAGTCCTGCGACGTGGCGGGCAAACTCTATTGTAGCCATGTGCATACCGAGGCAAAGTCCCAGATACGGCAGCTTATGCTCGCGCGCATATCTTACCGCCTCTATCTTGCCCTCGATACCCCTGTCGCCGAAGCCGCCCGGCACAAGTATGCCGCTGCATCCCTCTAACAGCTTGTCGGCTGTTTCGGCAGACAGCTCCTCGGAGTTTATCAGCTTTATCTCTACCTTTGAATCGTTTTCAAATCCCGCGTGGCGCAAAGATTCCATAACTGAAATATATGCGTCGGGAAGCGCAACGTATTTTCCTACAAGACCTATCGTTATATTCTTTTTGGCATTGTACTGACGCTGCACCATTTCTTTCCATTCCGTAAGGTCGGGTTCGGGCGTATTTAAGCTGAGGTGGGAGCATACGACCTTTGCCAGTCCCTCCGATTCCAGCATAAGAGGCACTTCATACAGCGACGGCGCGGTAAGGTTCTGAATAACGTCCTCCTTGCGCACGTTGCAGAAGCTGGCTATCTTCGCCCTCATCTCGTCGGGTATGTCCATCTCGCTGCGGCATACAAGTATATCCGGCTGGATACCGAGCGACAGCAGTTCCTTTACGCTGTGCTGGGTCGGCTTGGTCTTAAGCTCGTTACTGCCGGTGATGAAAGGCAGCAAAGTAACATGTATGTATACAACGTTTTCCCTGCCGACGTCGGTGACTACCTGACGGATAGCCTCCAGAAACGGCGTGCTCTCAATATCGCCCACCGTACCGCCTATTTCGGTTATGACCACGTCGGCAGCACCGTCGGATACATTTGCTACCCTGTAGATCCTCTTCTTTATCTCATTTGTGATATGCGGTATCACCTGTACCGTTCCGCCGAGATAATCGCCGCGGCGCTCTTTATTAAGCACCGTCCAGTATATCTTTCCGGTGGTGACGTTGTTATTTACAGACAGATTTTCATCTATGAAACGCTCATAATGTCCAAGGTCAAGGTCGGTCTCCGCGCCGTCGTCGGTAACGAACACCTCGCCGTGCTGATAAGGGCTCATGGTGCCGGGGTCAACATTGATATACGGGTCAAACTTCTGTATAGTGACCTTAAGCCCCCTCATTTTAAGCAATCTGCCGAGCGAAGCGGCGGTGATACCTTTTCCAAGTCCGGATACCACTCCTCCGGTAACGAAAATATATTTGGTAGCCATATTTATGATTCCTTTCTGTCTGTACGACATTTGGGCAAATTTTAAGCCCGAAATAAAATCTACCTTTTATTATACAAAAAATCATGACGGATTTCAAGGTTTTTTTGAATATTTTGAAAATTTCCGAGATGTTAAAAATTCACAAATATCCGATTATTTTTTTGTGAAATACGTTTATTTTTTCAAAAGTATAGAAAAGCAATATGAAAAGTGCTATAATTGACATGTATAAACGTTTACATAACGTCGGGCAAAAAATGCGCACCTGCGTTTTTCGCTCCGTAAAATATGTTTTGCCTATGGAGGTCATACAATTTCATGAAAATAACCATAAGAATCGCGGCGGCTTGCGTCGCGCTGTGCATAACTGCCGGATCGTTTTCGGGCTGTTACTTCTTCCCGGAGGAAGAAAAGCTGCTTGACCCTCCGGTGCTTAAAGTAGAGGACGTGGCGTATTCGACTTACAGAGCAGTCAAAAAGACGCTTGTAAACCGTGCCGCTACCAGCGGATATGTGGTCTCCCGTATGCAGGAAAACTGCACTTTCACCGAGGACGGCAATATAAAGAAGATTTATGTAAAAGCCGGTGACACCGTTAAAAAAGGCGACCTTATCGCGGAATACAGTACGGGCGATCTGGAATACCGGCTGCGCAATCAGGAGCTTACCGTTCAAAAAGCACAGCTTAACTATAATTCCTCCGGCTCTGAATCCGACCGGCTCCAGCTTGAGATGGAGCAGAACACATTGGATCAGCTCCAGCATGAATATGACTGCTCAAGGGTCTTCGCTCCGGCGGACGGATTGGTCAGCTTCACCGAGCATTTCAAGCCCGGAGAATCGGTAAAAGCTTATAAGATAGTAGCTACCATAGTAGACCCCGAGGATCTCTATATAAAAGCCAACGTCAACGAGGATAAGAAATTCACCAAAGGTCAGGACGTAACTATCACGATAGACGAAGAGGATTTTGACGGTACCGTGATAAAAACCCCGGTAGAAGCTAAAGAAGAGGGCGACGACGATACCAGCTCGATATATGTGGAGTTTAAGGGAACGCTGCCTAGCTTTACCAAAATAAGCGAAGTTGCAGATATCTCATATATCAAAGATCAGGCGGAGGACGCGATAGTTATTCCGAAGTATCTGGTCAAAACGCTTTCCGGGCAGGATTTTGTTGAAGTATTCAAAGACGGCGTCAAAACCGAGGTTCAGGTCGAGCTGGGCATATCCAACGCGACCGAGGTGCAGGTCCTTTCCGGACTTAGCGAGGGCGACGAAGTAGTAGTAAAGTAAAGACCTGTCGGACAGTATGAACGTTTTAAGTCCGCTTTCCGACATGGTCGAAAAGCGGAACAGAGGCGTTTATCATCTGCGGTAATATGCAATAAAGGAATTTGTTCTGATGTTTACAATGCTTTGGCGCAAAATGCGCAATACAAAATGGATGGTGCTGTGTCTGTTTATAGGCTATCTTATGGCGGCAGGCATGATGAGTACCATACCGATATACATGGACGCGTCGCTCCAGCGTCTGTTGATAAAGGATATGGAGCAGTACCAGATAGATACCGGCAATTATCCCGGCGCTTATTTTGTAAATGAGGAGTTACAGTATAATATCGACCCTCAGACCCAGCTTAACGAAATAAACCGGGTGGTTTCCGCTTCGGATTCGCGCATATCGGCAATAGGCGTTGCGGCGGAAAATCAAAAGACGGTACTGGTGGATAATTACTTATTTATAACCACCGACCAAAGCGGCGACGCAAATCGCTCAAAAAGGTTAAGGCTTACCGGCATGACCGGCTACCGCGATCATATGAAGTTAGCTCGCGGAGAATGGCCGTCGGCAGCTCCGGTGGACGGAGTATATCAGGGCGTCGCCACTGAAGAGGCGCTGAAAGTCCTCGGTATCAATATCGGCAAAAAATACCAGATATTAGGCATAGATAACTCCATTGAGCCTTATTATGTGGAAATAACCGGCGTTTTCGAGCAGCTTACCGATAACGACAGCTATTGGTCTGAAACGATGAGCCCGTATCTTAACAACATCATAATCGATTATGACACCGTTGTAAACGATATGATACCCGCCGGAAGATTCAACATACAGGATATCCAGCGCAGGTATGCACTGGATTACCATACAATGGATATGAACCGTATCGCGGATATATCCGCACAGCTGGATTATGACGAAAGCTTTTACAGCAGTCAGGGCTTAAATCACACATTCGATGTAACGGAGATAATCAAGGGATATATAGACCGCGCCGACCGTCTTACCCGTATCCTGTGGATATTGCAGATACCGGCGATGGTAATGCTGGCGTTCTACCTGTTCATGGTATCACAATTGAACGTTGACCGTGAAAGAAACGAAATAGCAGTATTCAAGAGCCGCGGCGCAAGCTCTAAGCAGATATTCGGCATATACGCCGCGCAGTCCGGTATTTTAGGATTGGTAACGCTTGTATTCGCACCGTTTATAGGACTGGTGCTGTGCCAATTCCTGGGCGTATCAAACGGATTTCTGGAGTTTGTCAACCGTACCGGAATTTCCGCAAAAATAACTATAATAAGCGTGCTATACGCGCTGATAGCGACGATAGTATTCTTCATCACCACGATGATACCGATAATCCCTGCGTCAAAGCTGAGCATTGTGCAGTACAAGCTGAGCCGCACCAAGGTAGTGAAGATGTCGCTTTGGGAAAAATGCTTTATCGATATCATCTTTATAGCGGCAGGCTTTGTATACCTGTTCTTCTACGCGCAGCAGCTTGAGGCGGCGTATGCTGACGGGACCTTTACCGCTACCGGAGAGCTTGATCCGCTACTGTTCGTGTTCTCGACTATACTGATACTCGGCTTCGGACTTTTGTTCATAAGAATTTATCCTTATGTACTTAAAGCGATATACTTCCTGTTAAGACCCTTGTGGTCGCCGCCGCAGTATATGGCTATTACTACCGTATGCCGCTCTCAGGGCGGAAAAGAGCGGTTTCTTATGCTGTTCTTGGTGATAACTTTCTCGTTCGGACTGTTCTCGGCGAACACCGCGCGTGCGATAAACAACAACATAAGCGACCGTATCTATTATGAAAACGGCGCGGACGTTACGCTGAAGGAATACTGGCTGTCCTCTAATTCCGAGGATACCGAGGGTATGGAATATGTAGAAACCGACTTTGAGCGTTACGAGGCGCTGGAGGGCGTTGAAATAGCGACAAAGGTACTGATAAACGACACCGTAAGGCTTTCCGGCTCGGATTACAAGGAAAACCTGACGCTTATGGCGGTAGAGCCGGATAAATTCGCACAGACCGCATGGTTCAGAAACGACCTGCTGCCGATACACTGGTGGAACTACTGCAACGCAATGGTGGAAAGCCGTTCCGGCGTGCTCATCTCAAGCGGGCTTGCCGAGGACGCCGATCTTGCTATCGGAGATACGGTGGCGCTGCGCTGGGGCAAGAACGATAACGTTGACGCTACCGTCATGGCGATAGTCGACTACTGGCCGGGACTTAACCCCAACGAGTGCAATTTTGCGGTGATGAATTACGGCTATGTGCGTTCCCGCACTATTCTGGAGCCGTATGAGATATGGCTTAAGATGAAAGAAGGCGCTACCAGTCAGGCGCTGTATGACAGCATATCCGAATCAAGACTTCCTATCGCGGAAATAAACGACAGCTCGCAGGAGCTGATAGAGGCAAAGACCGATCCGTCGCTCCAGGGAATGAACGGCGCGCTGACGCTGGACTTCATCATAATCATGATAATGACGATAATAGGATTTTTGATCTACTGGATACTCTCGATAAGAGGGCGCACGCTGCAATTCGGCATACTGCGCGCGATGGGACTTTCATTCCGCGAGATAATAGGTATGCTCGGCTATGAGCAGCTGCTGGTATCCGGCGTGTCTATCGCCTGCTCGTTCATAATAGGCGGCGTGGTAAGCGACTTGTTTGTACCGCTGTTCCAGAATATGTACGACGTAAGCGAGCAGATGCCTCCTTTCCGCGTTGCGGCAATGCAGGCGGACTATATAAAGATATACGCGCTTATTGCAATAATGCTTATCGGCGGATTTGCAATACTGGGTTCGATAATCAGGAAGATAAATATCAACAAGGCTCTAAAGTTAGGCGAGGATTGATATGCGGCTTGCTTATGAAATATTGAAAACAGCCAGATACGTTATAATAATCGCAGCCGCCGTATTCGGTCTTGCCGCAGTTATCGCAAAGCTGGATATATTCTATCTGCTGTGCATAGTATGTATACTTCTGTTTATCGCATCTGACGCTGTTACTACGGTGCTTCAGAAAAAACTCGGCATACCGATAAAATATCACGAGAATTTCTTCCGCTTCGGTAAGCACAAATAATATGCAGAAGATATTGGGTTTTATGCGTAAGGCATGTCAGGAATACGACATGATACATTCCGGCGATAAGATAGCGGCAGCCGTTTCCGGAGGAAAGGACAGCCTTATAATGCTGGCCGCTCTGTGCGAGATGAAACGGTTTTATCCTAAAGAATACGAGGTTGCCGCCGTGTCTGTAGATATGCAATTCGGCGGGATACCGGGCAATTTTGATACGGCGAAAAAGCTATGTGACAAGTACGGGATAGAATACAGGATAATCAGCACCGATATCGCAAAGATCGTATTTGATATACGCAAGGAAAGCAATCCCTGCTCGCTGTGCGCCTCATTAAGGCGCGGAGCGTTATACGGCGCGGCCGAGGAGCTGGGCTGCAATAAGCTGGCGCTAGGTCACAACAACGACGATGTCGTGGAAACATTTCTGATGTGCCTGTTCAACGAGGGACGTATCGGCTGCTTTTCCCCTGTTACTGAGATAAAACCGGACGGCATAAGACAGGGACACAGTATCACCGTAATAAGGCCGCTTATCCTAGCGCCTGAAACGAGTATAATTTCGGCGTGCGAACGCGAGGGCATAATTCCTATGACCTCCCCTTGCCCCGCTGACAAGCACACCGAACGTCAAAATATAAAAGAATTCATATCTTCAAAAGAACATGAACACCGCGGCTTTAAGCATAGGCTGTTTGTCGCGCTGTGCAAAAGTGCTGCCGACGGTTGGGCAGCGGATGGTTATAAAAAGGAGGGGTAACAAATGACTAACGTCTGCCTTTGGATAAACGGCGTAAAGGTCAGTGACGCGCAAGGAATAACCGACAACTTCAATATCACAGACGTCCGCGGATATTTTTTGGGAGGCAGTCTTGTACCTTGGCTGGAAAATCTGGGCGAGCATGAAAAGGCTGACGCTTTGAAAAGCATTCCCGCGGGAGAAAATCCCGATAAAATGCTTTACGATATTTTTACCGGCAATTACATAAAGCCGGTTTACCATAAAGGCGTTGTTTCAAGCGCTCCATCCCAGGCAGGTCAAAGCTCGTATCGGCTTAGCTCCATATCCGGAAGCTTTAGTTTCGGAAGCTATAAGACCGGAAGTTACAATTTAGGCAGCTACAACGTCGGAAGTTTCCGCAAAGGCAGCTATCACGAATATGAACTTGAATATGAGTTAGGCTCGTTTTTCTCCGGTTCGTTTGCAAAATATCTGAGCTCGTTCTTCTCCGGATCGTTTGCGCAATATCTCGGCTCTTTCCGATTCGGCAGTTTTACATTTTCGGCCGGCAGCTTTGTGTTCGGCAGTTTTAGGTATGATGATTTTCTTATCGACGGGAAGTTCTGCCCCGCCGCTCCTATTATAAAAAATCTTACTTCTGAGCCGCTTAACAGATTCGGCTACGGTATACATATAATATGAACGCTTTTCATATATATTCGACCGCGCCGTTTTTCGCTAAAAACCCTCTCGGTGAGCCGCATATAGACCGTGCCGAGGCATACTGCACGGTATTATCGGCGCTGGAATGGCGAAAACACAACGGCAGCATAACCATGATAACGGATAAACATGGCGTCGGGCTTTTTGAAAAGCTCGGCATTGTTTCGGTATGGGACAGGCTGGAGGGAAGCCTTGCCGCCGACGCGGGAGGCGTTGACCCGCAGATGTTCTGGGCGGGGGCAAAGCTGCTCGCGCTGAGAGACTTCCCCGCTCCCTGCGTCATGCTGGATACGGATTTTATAGTGTGGCGAAAGCTTGACCTTTCAATAATGACCGCCGCTCACGAGGAAGAGCTGAATCCGGACATATATCCCGACGTGTCGCATTTTTTAATGAACGGATATACATTCCCCGACGGGATAGATTTTAACGTAAAGCCGCTCAATACCGCCTTTTTGTACATGCCAGACGAGGATTTCAAGCTGTACTACACTTCGCAGGCGGCGGCGTTCATGCGGCTTGCGGCTCATACCGGCGACCCGCTTACTTATATGGTATTTGCCGAACAACGTCTGCTGCCTATGCTCGCTAAAAAATGCGGAATAGATTATACCGTGCTGATGGACAAGGACAGGCTGTTTTTCCCGCAGGACAGCTTTACCCATCTCTGGGGCGCAAAACAGGCGATGCGCGACGATCCCGACAAGGCGGAAAGGTTCTGTCAAAGATGCAAAAAGCGCATCTCGGAGGAATTTCCCGAATACAGCGGCGTGACTGACAGTATCGAAAAGTATTATTTTGGCTAAAAATCGTTGTGCTTTTGCACAAGTTCTTTACATTAAAAATGGTAAATAAGCCGAAAAGGTTACAAAATAGTAACAAAACGGTAACAAAACCTTGAAGTTTTGTTACCGTTTTGATATAATATAAAAAGTAAAGAAGTCAATCGGACTTCTCTGCTTGTCAAAAACTACAGAAAGGAGAAAAGCATGAACGAGCTTAAACAGCCGGATACCGTAAAAATGTCCGAACAAGACGATATAGAAGAGATAGTGCTCGAGGACAAGCCAGCTAAGCAGGAAGAGGATATTGTTGCAGACTCCTCTTCTCAGGAAAAAACGCCGGAAGAATCGGCTGAAAAAAACAGTATAACATTAAGAAATCGGATGTACAATGCGATCTCCTCTTTTGGAGAATACATCTGTTATATATTTACCGCGACTTTATCAAAACCTGTAAGCTGGATGATCGCGCTGGGAAAATTTTTATGGAAACACACGGTGCTGTTCCGTGACGCGATGGTTAGGATATTCACCGCGCTGTTCAAATTTGTAATGGCGCCGTTTATCAGGACAAAACGCACGCTGCGCATATCCCGCGCCGAGATAAAAAAGGCTGAGGAAAACCGCGACCGCAGAGCGGCGGCAAGAATAAAAAGAGCGGTGATAAGGGACGCGCTGTTCGGCAAGCACGGACTGCTGGTAACGGCTTTCAATTATGCCGCGCCTATAATCGCGCTGGTATTTCTGTTTAATATCGTAAATTACATAACAGGTACAAGCTATGCGATAAAGCTGTCTATAAACGGCAAAATGATGGGCTATATCGAAAACGAACAGGTATATGCCGACGCCGAAAGGATAACTAATGAACGTATAGTATACGCGGGCGGAGCTGCCACAGACGTGGATTTCATGCCGGAATACTCGCTTGAGCGGCTGGGCAATCAACAGTATGTCACCAAATTTGAGCTGGCGAACATGATGCTTGAAATGTCGGATTCCACCATTGAATACGCGCTCGGCGTATATATAGATAAAAAATTTTACGGAGCGGTCACCGAAAACACCGAAATAGAAAAAGAGCTTGAGCGTATACTCGACTCGTATCGCACCGACAACAAAGACGAACAGGTGGCATTCGAGCAGGAAATAACCTATGAGCCGGGACTGTTCTTAGAGGAAAGCATTATTCCTCAAAGCGATATAATCAAGCTGCTCAATTCGCAAAAGCAGCAGGCGTCGTATTATACCGTCGAGGAGGGCGACTCTCCGTCGCTTATCTCGGATAAATTGGATATCCCGATGTCAAAGCTGGAGGAATACAATCCGGAGATCACCGAAGAAGATTATATCATGCGCGCCGGAAAACAGCTTTTGCTTGAGCAGAGCGTGCCTTTCCTGTCGGTGAGCATCGCCAGAACGGAAACTTACGAGGTGTCGGTTCCCTATGATACCGAATACGTCGATGACGACGAGCATTATGAAGGAGTTTTGACCACAGTCCAAAAAGGAGAAAAAGGCACAAACAAGGTTACCGCCAGAGTATATTATGTAAACGGCGTGGAAACAAAGCGCACGATAACCAATACCGAAGTTGTGAAAAAGCCGGTGTCAGAAGTAATATCCGAGGGTACTCTCCCGCCGCAGTCGTCGCATTATTCCGACGATTCGGTAGGAGTTGACAAGAAATATATATGGCCTGTACAGGGCGGCTCTTACTGGGGCGGCTGGGAATCTTATTCGGGACATACCGGAGTGGATATAGGCGGCGCATACGGCGCAGACATTTACGCCGGTGCTACCGGTGTAGTCACTTTCGCCGGATTTGATAACGGCGGATACGGCAACATGGTCACTATTCTGCACCCGGACGGCTACACCACGCTTTACGGACATTGCAGCGAGATATTCGTATATGAGGGGCAAGAGGTCGTACAAGGTCAGTGCATCGCGGCTGTAGGCGCTACCGGACGCGCTTACGGAAATCATTGCCACTTTGAAGTACGGTACGGCAACGAACGGCTTAATCCGGACTATTATCTGACAATTCCTTAAAACTTAGCAATACGAAACAGCGTCCCGCAGAAATTTCAGCGGGACGCGTTCGTTTACTGTTAAAAACAGCGTGGAAAGTATCCGCTCTCCACGCTGTTTTTATTTTTTATTAAATCCGGCTGTATTTTATCCCGCCATGCCGGGCGGAATATCAGTCAGCGGTCAAAAGCTTTTTCTGCAAAAGTCTCTCGGTGTTACTCCCTTATGGCTTTTGAACACCTTTATAAAATAGCTGTAATCGTTGAAACCGCAGTTCATTGCGATATCTATCAGCTTATCATCGGTACCCACTATCTGCTCGCACGCCGATTCTATACGATAGTAATTCAGATACTCGACCGGCGTTTTCGAGGTATATTCCTTGAATGCGCGGCAGAAATAATTCCGGTTCATGCCGCACTGTTTTGCCATATCGGCAAGCGTGATAGGTTCTTTATAATGCGTTTCGATAAAAGAAAGTACCTTCTTGAACTTGCGTACTCTTTTCATATCCCCCTGCACCGCTTCGGTCTGCGGGTGCATTTCATCGGTAGACATTATACTGCCGAGCATTGATAAGAGGCTGCCCTGTACAAAAAATTCATATCCCGGCTCTTTTTTAAGCATTACGTCAACAGCCTCCGCCGCATATTTTGCCGCCGCTGTACCGCTGTGCAATACCGCCGAAAATTTCTTTTCGTGATTCATTACCGGCTGCAACATAAGCGAACATTCAGGACAGCCCTTTATTAGCGCCGCCATATCAAACACAAGGCAGTCATACACACATTTTAGCGGCATACCGCCGTGCAATGAACCGCCCATTATCAGCGAACAGTCACCCTCATATAAGGTGTGATCCTGTCCGTCGATGTTAAGCTCAAAGCTTCCGGATCTTACTACCATCAGTTCACATTCCGAATGCCAATGATATATCATGTGATATCTCGGATGCTCGTCCGTCACATGATACACCGCAAACGGAAATTCTTTGCTGCCGTGGCTGCGTTTCTCACGATAATCAATGTACTTCATATTTCTGCCCTGCCTTTCCTGCAAATGTACCCCGAATTACAAATCAAAAATCCGCCTCAAGGTAACGTTTTTTTGTATATATCTCTACTGCATACTATTCAAGGCGTCCCAAATCACCTTGATCGGTATGTAGTTACCCAATGTTATTATAACATTTAATTTTTCCAAAGTAAAGATAAAAATTAAAGATTTTTGTAAAAATCCTATTATTTGTAAATTTTATATGAAAATTTTCAAAAATTCGGGTAAAAAGTGTAAGTTCTTTCTAATGTAACTAAAAATTTTTTACAAAATGTCAAAATATACTTGCGGAAAGTGAATAAATGTTATATAATAAAACAAAGGTGAGTAAAGCCAAGCCGGTTTTTGAACAGAGCCGCGCGTCAATATCACTCTGCCGGTCTTACCGTCGCTTTGTCTTGACGCAATTTGCTCTGTAAGATCCGCTGTGCACCTTTTAGCGTGTATAAAACGTTAAAAGAAGGCTAGGCTCTCCTTATTAAAAAGACGCACCGTGCGAAAGCTCTGTACCGAACGGACGCGTCACAGTAAAATTTAGGAGGTCAACATGAAATACGGCTATTTTGACGATGCCAACAGGGAATATGTCATCACATCTCCCAAGACGCCTTATCCGTGGATTAATTACCTCGGAACACAGGGCTTTTTCTCGCTTATTTCAAACACAGCAGGCGGCTACAGCTTCTACAAGGATGCAAGGCTCAGGAGGATCACGCGATACCGCTACAACAATGTACCGGTGGATATGGGAGGTCGTTATTTTTACATAAACGACGGAGGGCATGTCTGGAATCCCGGCTGGTCGCCCGTAAAGACCGAGCTTGATTCTTACGAGTGCCGTCACGGCATGGGCTATACAAAGATAACCGGCTCTTCGATGGGAGTTACCGTCGGTGTTACTTTCTTCGTACCGCAGGACTTCAACGGAGAGATACAAAAGGTCACCGTTACCAACAATTCCGACAAGGAAAAGCAGCTAAAGCTGTTCAGTCTGGCTGAATGGTGCTTATGGGACGCAAACGATGACACCACTAATTTCCAGAGAAACTTTAATACCGGTGAGGTAGAGATAGACGGTTCCGTTATTTATCACAAGACCGAATATAAAGAAAGGCGCGACCATTTCGCTTTTTATGCCGTTAACGCCCCGATATCGGGATTCGATACCGACAGAGAGAGCTTCCTCGGACTGTACAACGGTTTTGACTCTCCGCAGACGGTGCTGGCAGGCAAGCCCTCGATGTCCGTTGCGGACGGCTGGTCGCCGATAGCTTCGCATTATATCGAGCTTGACTTAAAGCCAGGCGAAAGCAAAGACCTGGTATTCTGCCTCGGATATGTGGAAAATCCCGTAAACGAGAAGTTTGCTCCCGATCTTGACGAAAACAGCACTATTATAACCTCCGGCAACAGCAAAAAGAATATAATCAACAAGAAAAAGGCGCAGGAAATGCTCGCAATGTGCGACACCGCCGAAAAAGCGGACAAGCTGTTCGAGCAGCTCAAGGCTCACTGGAACAGTCTGCTCGGCCAGTACAGCGTAAATTCGCCCGACGAAAAGCTCAACCGCATGGTAAATATCTGGAATCAGTACCAGTGCATGGTTACCTTTAATATGTCGCGCTCCGCATCTTATTTTGAAAGCGGTATAGGCAGAGGCATGGGCTTCCGTGATTCTAACCAGGACCTGCTCGGTTTCGTTCATCAGATACCGACCAGAGCAAGAGAAAGACTGCTCGACCTCGCGGCTACCATGTTAGAGGACGGCGGCGCTTATCACCAGTACCAGCCTCTTACCAAGAAAGGCAATCACGAGCTGGGCTCTAACTTCAACGACGACCCGCTGTGGATGATACTCGCAACAGCCGCATATATCAAGGAAACCGGCGACGTTTCCATACTGGACGAAAAGGTTCCTTACGAAAACAAAGACGAGCTGGCTGACACCATGCTCGACCATATGAAGCGCGCGTTTAACCACGTCGTTAAGAAGGTAGGACCTCACGGCCTGCCGCTGAGCGGACGCGCCGACTGGAACGACTGCCTGAATCTCTCCTGCTTCTCGGATAAGCCGGGCGAATCCTTCCAGACCTACAACAACAAGGAAATGTTCACCGAGCCGCCTTTCTACAGCCAGATAGCTGAATCGGTCATGATCGCCGGAATGTTCTGCTATATTGCTCCCGAATATCCCGCTATGTGCCGTCTTAAGGGCGACGAAGCCGAGGCGAAGAGAGCCGAGGGCGAGATAGAGAAGATGAGAGAGCTTACCGAGAAATACGGTTACGACGGAGAATGGTTCCTGCGTGCGTATGACCATAACGGCAACAAGGTAGGTTCTTCCGAGAACGAGGAAGGCAAAATCTTCATCGAGCCGCAGGGCTGGTGCGTTCTCGCCGGTATAGGCAAGGACAAGGGTTACGATATACAGACGTTAAACAGCGTAGACAAATATCTTAATTCAAAGCACGGTCTGGTGCTTAACAACCCCGCGTTCACCCATTATTACGTTGAGTACGGTGAGATATCCACTTATCCGCCGGGATATAAGGAGAACGCCGGAATCTTCTGCCACAACAACGCATGGATAATCTGTGCGGAAGCCGCGGTAGGCAGAGGCGACAAGGCATTTGAATACTATTCAAAGATCGCTCCGGCATACAGAGAGGATATTTCCGACCTGCACCGCACCGAGCCGTATGTATACGCTCAGATGATAGCCGGAAAGGACGCTGCCCGTCACGGCGAG
The DNA here is from genome assembly GCA_947624435.1 of uncultured Ruminiclostridium sp. Taxonomy (GTDB): domain Bacteria; phylum Bacillota; class Clostridia; order Oscillospirales; family Ruminococcaceae; genus Ruminiclostridium_E. The sequence goes on along the minus strand of CANQKE010000001.1, from coordinate 54,623 downwards.
GCAAAGAACTCCTGGCTCACAGGTACAGCGGCATGGAATTTCGTGGCTGTATCGCAGTATATTCTCGGTATCAAACCGGATTACAACGGTCTTAAGATAGACCCGTCCATTCCCTCTGCATGGGACGGCTTTACCGCGTCAAGACTGTTCAGAGGCGCGACCTACAATATCACGGTTTCCAATCCCGAGCATACCGGTCATGGCGTTAGATCGGTAAAGGTAGACGGCAAGGACGTTGACGGCAACATCATTCCCGCATTCAGCGACGGTGTTCATACTGTTGAAGTAGTCCTCGGCTAATACATAATACGCAAATTGCTCCCCGTCATAAGGCGGGGAGCGTTTTATGATTTGTAAAGGCCGCTTCTTTAACGGCGTATATTTTGCTACGCTTTGTAAAGATCGCTTGCTTTGACCGCGGCGGTCACCTGACCGTCAACTCCTATCACGATATAATCTGGTTTACCTACAATGCCTACCTGCTGGACAGTATAAACATTGTCATAGACAAAGCCGGCGAGCGATTTACCGTCGTAAGTCCTTGCACCTCTTTTGACTCTGACCTTCTCCCCTACCTTAATTTTTACGGCGGGTACTTTGTATGGTATGAGATCGTCAGCCTTTACCGCGGCGGTAACTTTTCCGGCAATTCCTATCACTATATAATCCGGCTTGCCGACAATGCCGACCTGCTTGACCGTGTAGGCATTGTCGTATACAAAGCTGGCAAGCGGTTTACCGTCATAGGTCTTTGCGCCTCTTTTGACTTTTACCATTTCCCCGACCTTGAATACAGGCTTGGGTTCCGGCTTAGGTGTGGGTTCCGGCTCAGGCACGGGTTCAGGCTTGGGTTCGGGCTTATTCTTATCGTAAAACTCCTTGGTGATGGAGGGATAATCCACATAGCACAGATCACCGTCGGTTTCTATGCCGCCTATGATATCCAAGCCCCACTGCCATATCGTTTGACCGAATTCAAAACCGGTAGGCTTGTTGGGGCTGTCTGTCCAGTTAGCAAGCCAAAGCTCATATTTGTCCACTATCTCCGACTTTTCGATATAATTCAGTATCCAGCTGGGATTCAGGTATACGCCGCAGGGATAGCCGCCCTTTATGACCGCGTTGCAGAACGCTTTTATTATATCGGTGCGTTCCCTAGTGGTGAGCAAATCTATCTGCTGCTGACTTTCTATATCATAAAATACAGGATATTCCGGTTTATAGTCCTTTATCGCAGCAAGGCAGGCGGCAGCCTCGGCCTTTGCATCTTTAACGCTCATTGCGGTAGAATACCAATAAAAGCCGAACGGTATACCGACCGACTTAGCGCCGGCTATATGGGAATAAAGCAGCGAATCTGTGCTGTTGCCTATTCCCGCACGAATAATAAAAAACCGTATTCCGTAATCCTTTGCCTCGGCAAAATCAAAATCTTCCTGTGCATAGCTGATATCCGCGCCTTTGAGCGGTCGTGAGAGTTTTTTGTACATACTGTTTCACTCCTTTTAGATAATATGCGCTCCCGCGATAACAAAATATGCGGCCGGCAAAAAGATGGTGTATGTACCGAAAATCACAAAATGAAACTATTGTGAAATTTGTTGACATATTTCGATTTTTATGTTAAACTGCAAATAGAAGAACTGAAAAGCGAGGTAAAACAGCTTGAGCAACAGACGTACCTCATACGGAAAAAAGAAGAAAAATTCCGCGTTAACGGCGCTGCTGACCGTGCCGTGTCTTTGCATATTCGGCGTAGTTGTAGTATTTGTTATAATTCTTGCGGCAAGCGGAGAGCTTAAAAACGACCTTACTATCGAGGTAAACACTTCGGAAGAAAGCTCACAGCAGGCGATAAAAGAGGATGTTTCGCTGTCGCTGGAAAACAGCGGCACTTTAGCATATACAAGGCCCACGGTAAATGTCAATATCGACGACACCGCCGCTCCCATACCGAATACGGTCAAAGAGCTGCTGACCGGATATTTCACCGACAAATATATTGCGCTTGGCAGTCTGGAATATTCCCCTCTCGACGAATATTTCGATAAGGAAGTCCGCCGTGGCGAGCTTTTCGCCGCACTCAATTCCACGGTGTTGGAATATGAAGTGTATCTGCACAGATCGTTTGAATCCAATCTGTCATTTACGACTGCCGAGGTCGATATAACCATCACCGATTTCAAAATAAGCGACGGATCTTATTCAATAAACTACAAGCTTGGAGAAAAGATAGACTTTGCACTTAGCGACGAGCCCTCCTACACGGTCGGCAACGACGGCAAAGCGAAGATATCCTCGGACAGCGGAAAGTTCATCATGCTGTATGACGAAAACGCCGCTACGGTAGAAACCGAGGAATACGTTATGACTCGTCTGGATATGGATCCGTACGGCTCAGATTTTACCGAGGCGGATTTTCCGGAAAAGACGGATATTTCCAAAACGTTCGCGAGCGTTCTCGAACAGCTTACAGCAGCGGTAGACGCATCGGCAAGCGACCGTAAAAAGCAGGCCGAAACCGCCGCCGATGCCGAAATAACCGTCACCGCCGAGAATGAATATGACAGGGACGCCGCCGTAGCGTACTCCTACCAATGGACAGACAAGACCTCGGTGGTGCGCAACAAAGAGAATTACAGCGACTACTCCGGTTTCGGCGGGAACTGTCAGAACTTCGTTTCGCAGTGTCTGCATGAAAGCGGGATACCGATGGACAGCAAAGGTACATACGATAAGCAGTGGAAATGGTACGACGACGAGCTGAACTACAAGGAGACCGCCAAAGGGCGCGTTCCCTCCTGGTCGGATACCTACAGCTTTTACCAGTATTGTCTTAACAATACCGACGTGCTGGTAACTGTGCCGGACGCTAATCTTTACACCGGAGAGCCGGGCGATATTATCCAGTATTCGGTCAACGGATACACCTATCATTCGGTCATAATCACTCAAGTAGTAAAGGATTCCTCCGGAAACATCATCGATTATCTGGTAAACAGCAACACCTCCGATAAGGTGGATTATCCTATGTCGGCTTACGGCTATTCCGATATAAGACTGATAAAAGTAATAGGCAGTAATTGATTTTTTAGATAAAATTCCCGCCTGAAGTATCATCTTCAGGCGGGAATTTTTACTGCTTTTCGTCTACATTACTTTTGTTCGTCTACATAATATTTCGCTTGCGCATTCCAGAGCGTTCTATACTTCCCTTCCGCCGCTTCAAGTTCATCGTGGCAGCCGTCCTGCACTATCTGCCCGTTATCGAACACCAATATTCTTTCGCAAAAGCGGCAGCTTGACAAGCGGTGGCTGATAAATACAGAAGTGCGGTCCTTTGCGATATTGTTGAAATTTTCATACACCGCCGCTTCGGCAAGCGGGTCAAGGCTTGCTGTCGGCTCGTCTAAGATAACGAACGGTGCGTCCTTATAAAGCGCCTTTGCAAGCGCGATTTTCTGATCTTCGCCGCCGGAAAAATCAACGCCGTTTATGTCGTACTCCCTGCCGTTGCAGTAATCCAGCGCGTTTTTGCCGTCCTGCTCGGCCTTTATGTCAAGCTCTCTTAACTTTTCGCCCATTCCCGCGCGCTCAAGGCAGTCCCGCGCACGCTTTTCATCATATCCGAACCCCGCCGACACATTGTCGCCAAGTGAAAATCCGAACAGACGGAAGTCCTGAAATACCACCGAAAAAAGCGCCATATACTCATTATAGCGGTAGCGCGTAATGTCAATACCGTTAAGTAAAATCTTCCCCTCGGTCGGGTCATACAGACGGCAGAGCAGCTTTATAAAGGTCGTCTTGCCCGAACCGTTCTCGCCGACGATAGCGATTTTGTCACCTATCTTGAATTTCATCGAAATATGCCTGAGCGCCCACGCGTCGGTGCGGGGATATTTGAAGCTCACGTCCTTAAACTCTATCTCATAATCAAGATCGTCCCGCTTTTCTACGGCAAGCGTGCCTTTGTACATATTATTCGGCAGGTCGAAAAATTCATAGGTCGTCTGAAGATACTTGGTGTTGAAGCGCAGCCACGTGCATATCTCGGTCAGCATGTCCACGGCGTTTACAAAACGGCTTATCGCACCCTCGTAAAGCACAAAACTGCCTATCCCGAACGCCCCGCAGAACGCCTTTGCCGCGACGTAAAGATGAATTATTATCTGCATGGCGGCGTTTTTCGGGGCGTCAAGCGCGCGGAACACAAGTCCTGTTTTCTGGAGTTTCAAAAGCCAAGATGGGCGCAAGGTGTGCTTGCGGTACTCGCTGAGGACGATCGGGTGGAGCCCGAAAATCGTCATATCCTCGCCCCAGAGGTGGTCGTAAGCCATGTATTGGCGGTTCGTGAGCGAGATCTCCTCCCGCGCCTCATCCACGCGCTTTCTGCGGGCAATCCGAAGCCTTACCGTCAGCGCCGAAAATGCCACAATCATTATGAGCATTAAGCAGCTCGACGCTTTGGAATTGATGATCCCTAATATTCCGGTAAACTGCCCGTTAGCGCTTGCAAAGAGCGCGGCGGCAGTCAGCGAGAGCGATAAAACGACATCGGTCAGTGCCTCTGCCATGTTCGGGACGGCGGTATCCAAAACGCTCATCAGTCCGCCGTAAATAGTCCTCGTGTTTGCGTCTATCTTCTCGCTCAATAGCCTGATGTCGGGGTTTTCGAGGTGCTCGTATTGCAGCTTGCAGTTCGCGTCGAACATGATTTGGGTATATTTGTAATAATTCCGGCTGTCCAAAATGCTCTCTTTCATCTGTGCGGCGCGGGACAGAACCGAGAACAAAAATCCTCCGAAAACGGTGAGACAGGCGAAAATTATTAACCTTTTCTCATCTCTCGCTCCCGATATTTCGTCGAGCAAAAGCGCCGACATCGTGAGGGAAAAGTACGCCGAGACCCGCTGTAAAACCTTTCTGATTATAGAAAAAGTCCAGTATTTCGGCGCGTATTCCCGCCATATCTTCATCGCCCTCTTAAGGCAGTAAATGTCATCTTTAAGTCGTGTTTTAGCCATTTTTATGACCATGCTTGCAAAGAAGCTTCTCCTTTCGAGTTTTTGTGCGGTTTTGCGAAGCAAAATTGCTGACCGTACTCAGCAAAGCGCAAAACTCACAGTCTTAAAAATTTATTTTTAAGACTTAACCTCCTGATAATATTTTGCCTGAACGTCGAACAGCTCGCGGTATTTTCCGTGCTTTGCCATAAGCTCGTCGTGCGTTCCTACCTCGGCAAAATTTGCGCCGTCCAGTAAAAATATCCTGTCGCAAAATCGGGTGGAGGCGAGGCGGTGGGAAATAAATATCGAGGTGGAATTTTTCGCTATGTCGTTGTAGCGGCGATACATTTTGTCCTCCGCTATCGGGTCAAGCGCCGCAGTCGGCTCGTCCAAGATCATACAAAGCGGGTCTTTATAAATCAGCCTTGCAAGCAGCAGCCTTTGCTTTTCCCCTCCGGAAAGATCTACCGCGTCGTCGTTTACCGTGCGGTCTAAGGGCGTTTTTAAGCCGAGCCGCAGACTTTCCGCCTTTTCTTTGAAGCCCGACAGCTCGACCGCGCGCTCGAGCCTTTTGCGGTCTATCTCCTCCTCGTTTACGGTACAGGCGATGTTCTTTTCAAGCGATACAGGCAGCAGGCTGTATTTCTGCGGGATAAGCCCGAACAGCGAATACATCTCATCGCGGTTGTATTCAAAGAGGGTGTGGCCGTCGAGCAGCACCTCTCCCTCGTCGGGCAGGATCAGTCCGCACATCATTCTTACCAGCGTGGTCTTTCCCGCGCCGTTTAAGCCGACAAGCGCTATCTTTTCGCCCGGCTCTATCTTAAACGAAACATGCTCCAAGACATTTTTCTCGCCCTGCGGATATTTGAACGTGACGTCCCTAAACTCAATAGAAAACGGCTTTTTCGGCAGCGCGATACCCTCGCCGAGGTTGAGCTTTCCCTCGTATTCTATCTGCTCACGAATGTCGCTTATCTGCGCCGAACCCTCCTTGATTTGCTGGAACCGCCATGCCATACCTCCCAATAGTCCCGCAAGAGAGCTTATCGCGGAGAAATAGAGGACAAACTGCGCCGCGTCTACCTCGCCCGAAAGCGCTTTATATATAAGTATCGCGTAAGCTAAACCGTCTCGCAAAAGCACCGTGACAAAGCCTGACAGAGATGCCAGAAACCCTCGGCGCTCATGCTTTTTCTGCCACCCGAGGCACTCGTCGATATGCCTTGAAAACCGCTCGGAAAGCGGCTTTGCCATGCCGTAAAGCCGAATTTCTTTCTGGTAGCCGAGGTCTCGGGTGATGTTCGAGGAAATGTAGTCCCGCTTGCGCTCGGCTGCGTTGCGCCCGTCCCGCTCTTCATAATGTTTGCGCCATTGCCAATTTGACATTCTGCGGTCGATTATCGCACCGACGATAAGCAGCAGTACCAGCGCGGGGTGGAGCATTGACACCGTCGCGCCGAAGAGGAAGAATTTAATTATCTCCCCGACGGTCTCGGCGAAAATCATCGGGAAGTGGGTGGCGTGAGAGTGATCCCTAACACCCGCGCCCGCCCTTTCGCAGATCGCGCGGTGATTTACGTCGTAATGAAGACAGTAGTCGCAAAGCCTCAACGCCTCGATAGATTTATACGACAAAAGCGCCATGATGTGGTTTTCGGAATGGTCGACGAGCATTTGGATCATTCCGTTTGCGGTACTTACTATTGCGCGAGCTAAAACTATCCCCGCAACAACGAGCGCGATATATCCGAAATCGGAGTAGCTGCCGAGGGCGTCAATTATCGCGGGAGTCGCGTATAGTCCGAATGCCGCCGCCAAAAGCGACAACGGCACGATCGCCAGCCCCACGAACACCAAAAACCGCTCGTTTTCCCATAAAATGCGGTAGATATACCTCACGCAGGAAAACATACCGTATTTCGGTTTATGCTTTTGCTCCTTTTCTTTTTTCTTTTTTGACATTTTCATCACCATGCTTGCAAAGAAGCTCTCCTTTCAAGTTTTGTAAAACGCAAAGTCCGGAAAATTTATTTTTCAAAACTTTATCCTCTTGACCCTATCATAGCATATAAAAAATCAAAAATGTTTATCCGGGGTACGAAATGCAAATTTTGTGGTACGAAATGCAAAAAGGCTGCGAAAATCACTCCGCAGCCTGATCATTATTCTCCAGCGGTATAAGTATCTCCGCCGTGAACCCGCCGTCCTCGCTGTCTGCCGAGAAATAACCGCCATACTTTTTCACGACCGCCTCCACACGCGCAAGTCCGAAGCCGTGTTCTACCCCTTTTGAGGAGGAATAGCCCGCCGCGCTTTTAGGCTGTTTCTTGCCTGCCGCGTTCGTCACCGAAAGATAAAACTGTGTATTTTTCCTTCCTATGTAAACACGAATAAAGCGGGGAGAGCTGTCAAGGCGCTTATTTTCCTCTATGGCGTTGTCCAAAAGATTACCTATGATAACGCAAAGGTCTATATCCGAAACAGGCGTGCCGTCGGGGATCTTCGCCTTGGCATTTACAGGTATCTCGTTTTGTGCGGCGATGTTCAGCTTACCGTTTAAGATAGCGTCCACCATCACCCGCCCTGTCTTTATGACCGTATCAACGTTCGTAAGATCATCGTTGAGGTCGGAAAGATAGCGGTTGACCTCGTCGTATTTTCCCAGCGCCATAGAAGCCTGCATAGCCTGGATATGATTGTGATAGTCATGCCGCCAGCCTCGCATTTTGCGGTACATGGATTCCACCTCGTCGCAATATTTTTGCAAAAGTTCGGTCTGGTATCTTTCTATCCTACGGTTTATTATTCTTTCAAACAGCATATTTATCACTATGCTTGCAAAGAAGCTTCTCCTTTCGAGTTTTGTGCGGTTTTGCGAAGCAAAATTGCTGACCGTACTCAGCAAAGCGCAAAACTCACAGTCTTAAAAATTTATTTTTAAGACTTATCACCTAAAAATGCTCAATTATTTTTTTGCTTACCGTTTTTGCCATACCTCTGCTTATAGGTACTGCCGCGCCGCTTTTTAATATTAACTCGGTGCGGTTTATCCGTAAAACCTCTCGAAGATTTACTATAAACGACCGCTGTACCCGCAGAAAGTATCCGTCAAGCCGCGTTTCAAGCTCGGATATCGGCGTTTTCAGCCTATACTCGCCCGAAGCCGCGCAGATAACACAATACTGCCGCTGCGCCTCGATAAAGTGTATTTCGCTGATTGGCAAAGCGACCTCGCCGCCGTCATGCGGCACTAAAATTTTCTTCTCGGTCTGTGAAATTTTAGCCGCCGCGCGATAAAGCACCTCGGACAATTTTTCCGGATTGACCGGTTTCAAAAGATAGTGCAGCGCCTCGACCTCATAGCCCTCCGCGATAAAGTCAGGATAGCCGGTTATGAAAATTATCTGTGCAGTCTGTTGGCGAGCGCGCAGCTTTTTCGCAAGCTCTACCCCGTTCATTCCCGGCATTTCGATGTCAAGCAGCAAAATATCCGGCGGGTCATCTTCGTATGCGAACAGCAGCGGCTGCGCGGACGGATATTCATGCACATAAGCCCCGTTCCCCGACTGTTCCGCCCAGCCGAGAACAAGGGACTTTATGTATCCGCGCTCCTGCGCATTATCGTCGCATAGGGTGATAGTAAGCATATAAAGACTCCTTTTTGATCAGCGAATAAAGTATAACATATTTTAGGATGAAAAGCAAGAAAAACGAACGGCGGAATATACACCGTCGTTCGTATGCTTATTCTTTATTCAGATCACCCGCAAAACAGAGATTGCAGCCATTCAAACAATGCGAATCTAGGTTCGATAACAGAGGTGTTTTCTATTTCCCGGCTCTGCGCGTCGGTGAAAAACTCTCCGGCGGCAGGCAGACACAAAGGCGGAAACATTACGCACCACCAGTTTTTGCCCTTGCCCTCGCCTATTATCAGCCGCACCGCAGTATAATCTCCGGCGGGAAGAGTGTAATTTCCATAGCACCGCGTGGTAAAATAGCAGTCGGTAAGCTCGCACTGAACGGTATAGTCATAACCCTGCTGCCATATAAATTCCTGCGCCGACTGCCGCATTTCCTCAAGATTTTCATCGGCGGCGGCTTTTGCCTCGTCAAGGTTTTCACAGCCGCTGAATATATCCGAAAAATCCGACAGCATATGATCTCTAAGATCATACTTTAACGACTGATCCTCCTCGCTGTCTGAGTTTGCTATTATATGCAGACGAAGCACCTCGTCCGGCTTTGCGTCGCAGTCCTCGGCAAACGCCGTAAAACTCCCCACTACGACAGACGCTATCGCCCCTATCACCATCGCCCCGTCAAAAACAGAAAATCTTGCCATAATAAGTACCTTCCTTTCGCGGTCTTTATCCGCAGGGTAATTATCGGCAAGATTTTTGCTGTTTATTCAAACAAAATTATTCGGTATCGATATTTTCCGCTTCGGAAAGCCAGAGCTTACTTACCGCGTCGCTGGGCATTCTCCAATCCCCGCGGGGCGACAGCGTCACCGAACCGACCTTAGGTCCGTCCGGCAGGCAGGAGCGCTTGAACTGCTGCGAGAAAAAGCGCCTGTAAAATATGCACAGCCACTTTTTAACTACCGCGGCAGGATATTTCCCGTCAAAGGAATAAATAGCCAGCCTGTACACCTTACGCGGCGGATATCCGCGTCTTATCGCGCAGTAAAGGAAAAAGTCGTGCAGCTCATAAGGACCTACCAGCTCTTCGGTCTTTTGGGATATCTCGCCGTTTTCCGCCGGAAGCAGCTCCGGGCTGACCGGAGTATCCAGTATATCGTAAAGCGCATCTTTCAGCGGCTTATTATCGGTATTATCCGCGTAATATTTCACCAAATGACGGATAAGCGTCTTAGGTACAGAGCAATTCACGCCGTACATAGACATATGGTCTGCGTTGTAGGTAGCCCAGCCGAGCGCAAGCTCCGACAGGTCGCCGGTGCCTATAACAAGACCGTTATTCCGGTTGGCGATATCCATAAGCACCTGCGTGCGTTCACGCGCCTGTCCGTTTTCAAATACCACGCTGTGGTCGTTAATATCATGTCCGATATCGGCAAAATGCTGTTTTACGCTGTCGGTAATATCCACCTCTTTGAAGGAAGTACCGAGCGCATTGCACACCCGCTCGGCGTTGGAGCGCGTCCTCTTTGTAGTGCCAAAGCACGGCATAGTCACCGCAAGTATATCGGCGTTTGACCTGCCCGCTCTCTCCATAGCTTTGGCACAGACTATGAGAGCTAATGTAGAATCCAGTCCTCCCGACACGCCGATAACGGCAGTCTTGCTGTTGGTATGCTCCAGCCGCTTCCTCAATCCCTCCGACTGCATGGTAAGTATCAATTCGCAGCGTCTGTCCTTTTCTCCGCTGTCTGTGGGAACGAAAGGCGCGGGCGTGATATATCTTGTAAGCGTCGTCTTTTCCGGCGGCATGGAAAACCGCACGGTATACCCGCTTGTATCCACGGAAAACGTGGTGTTCTTCCTGCGCTCGTGATCCAGCATTTTAACGTCTATCTCGCTGACGGCGCTCTCGCCGGAAAACAGTTTGCTCTGCGCCAGAATCACGCCGTTTTCACATATCATATTGTGTCCGGCAAAAACAAGGTCCTGCGTTGACTCGCCCTCTCCCGCGGAAGCATATACATATCCCGCGATAAGCCGCGCGGACTGATTGCTGACAAGCTCCCGCCGATAATCCGCCTTGCCGGTCATCTCATTGCCGGCGGACAGATTTATAATAACAGCCGCCCCCGACTTAGCAAGCGCACCGGACGGCGGGCAGGGAGCCCAAAGGTCCTCACATATCTCCGCTGCGAAAGAAAACTCCGGCAGCTCGTCACATACAAATATTATCCCGCTGCCGAACGGAACGCCGCCGCGCATTACCACTCCGTCCCCGTCATTCCAAGCGGCGAAGTGTCGCTTTTCGTAAAACTCGTTATAATTCGGCAGATTCTGCTTTGGCACAAAACCGAGTGTTTGCCCGTGATAAAGCACCGCCGCGCAGTTATACAGCTTTGATTTATATCGAACCGGCAGACCTACTGCGGTTATCATGTCAAGATCAGCAAGTGCGGCGGAAATTTCTTCTAATGCTTTTTCCGCGGCGTCCAGCAAAGCGGACTGGAAAAACAGATCCTGACAGGTGTATCCCGTAACGCAAAGCTCCGGGAAAACCGCCAGCCGCACTCCCTGTCCGGCTAACTCGCGCGCTTTTTTTATAATGGCGGCGGTATTGTATTCTACATCTGCAACTTTTATACTTACGGCAGCTGCCGCTGACTTTACATATCCGTCCGTCATGAGTTATCTCCCCTGTTTCTTTCCAGCGTCAAAGCATATTCTATCCAGGTAAGCATATCGTGGTAGACCTCGTCCTTGTTTATCTCGTGGAGAAGCTCGTGCCGCGCGCCGGGGTAAATTTTTATATCGGTACGGCAGCCGTTGATTATCAGCTTTTCAAAAACTTTAAGCACGCCCTTGCCGTAGCCGCCTACCGGATCATCCGTACCTCCGCCGAGCAGTATCGGCAGGTCCTTCGGTATCTGATCCGCCCATTTCTGGGAGGAAACGCGGTTTAACAGCATGGTAAGGTCTACAAACCCCGAGCAGGTAAAAATGAAGTCGCACTTCTCGTCGCTTATGAATTTGTCCACCACCTCATCATCGCGAGACAGCCAATCGTAATCGGTGCGCCGGTTAGTTATCCGCTCGTTATATGCGCCGAATAAGATGGAATTAAGCCGTTCGCTTCGATGACGCTCTCCGTTTATCATAACGGCGGAACGAGCCGCGCGCACTCCTATCTCCGCCAGCGCCTTATCGTCGCCTGTTCCGTAGAAAATAGCGGCGTCCGGCACTTTCGGAAAGCGCGAGCAGTACAGCCTTGCGACAAAGCTGCCCATGCTGTGTCCGTAGATCAAATATTTAAGATTCGGGTATTTGTTTTTCATTATAAGGGTAAGCCGGTGAAGGTCGTTTACCAAATAGCTCCACCCGTCTTTCGGAGCAAAGTAGCCGTAATCATCGGGAGTTTTCGCGGTATTGCCGTGACCGAGATGGTCGTTGCCGCATACTATATAGCCTTTATCGGTGAAAAAATCCGCAAATTCATCATAACGTCCCATATACTCGCGCATACCGTGGGATATCTGGATTATGCCTTTGTACGGCTGTTCGGCGGGTACGTAAACATAATACGCGCACCTGTCCGTACCGTTTGAAGAGTTAAAGCTGCCGCTGTATTTTACATACGCCATTTTGTCGCCTCCGAAAATATTGTTGCTAGGAATAGTATAACAGATTTTTTCAAAAAAAACAAGATAAAACCTATAAGAAATGTCTGCAAGCAAAAAAATTACGGTTGATTTTTTATATAAACAGTGATATACTAGTTAAAGACAAATCACCAAAAGGAGAATATATAATGAGCGATTGTACACATGACTGCGGGAGCTGCTCACAGAACTGCTCCTCAAGAAATCAGCCGGAGAGCTTTCTTGAAAAGCCGAACGAGCTGTCAAACATCAAAAAGGTAATAGGAATAGTCAGCGGTAAGGGCGGCGTGGGAAAATCTCTCGTCACTTCTATGTTGGCGGTAACGATGCAAAGAAAAGGCTGGCAGGCCGCTATACTTGACGCGGATATAACCGGACCGTCTATCCCCAAAGCGTTCGGCATAAAGGAAAAGGCAATGGGCGACAACACCGGAATTATCCCTGTGAAGAGCAAGACAGGTATAGAAATAATGTCGATAAATCTGCTGCTGCCTAACGATACCGACCCTGTAGTATGGCGCGGTCCGGTCATCGCGGGAGCGGTAAAGCAGTTCTGGACCGACGTTATCTGGAACGACGTCGACTATATGTTCGTGGATATGCCTCCCGGAACCGGCGACGTGCCTCTGACGGTATTTCAGTCTATACCGGTAGACGGTATAATCGTGGTGACCTCCCCGCAGGAGCTGGTATCTATGATAGTAGGCAAGGCGGTAAAAATGGCGCGCATGATGAATATTCCGATACTCGGATTAGTTGAAAATATGTCGTATTTTGAATGTCCCGACTGCGGTAAAAAGCACAGCGTTTTCGGAGAGAGCCATATCGAAGATATCGCTAAGCAGTACGATATAGACGCTACGGCACGGCTGCCGATCGATCCGAAGCTCGCGGCAGGCTGCGATCAGGGCCTGATAGAATTGTTCGGAGTTACCGCCTTGGACGGTTTAGCCGACAAATTGGAAAATATGAAATAAAATTTTATCCCCGCTATAGGAAATGCTCCAAAGCGGGGATATTTTTGCGTGCGAAAACGTCCGAGGGGTGCGAAACGTTTTACGCACAAAAGAGAGGGGATATGGTAAAAGCAATTTTGAAAGAGCGAACAGGCTCTTATTTATACAGCCGCATGGCTATCACGGATATATCGTCCGCTTTTTTATCGCCGCTGTAAAAGCGCGCGGTTTCAGCCACCTGCCGGGATAATTCTTTAAGGTCTATATCCGGCTTTGCCATTTCGCGGTAAAGCCATTTTTCATTAAGCTGTGCGCCGTCGCTGGTCATTACTATCATATCGCGGTTTCCCAAAGTGAAGGTCTGCTTATCGTACACCGGAGTATCGCGCACACCCATCGGCAGACCCTTGCAGCCTGAGCGGGTATTAACGCTGCCGCAGCGGATATAGGTGTTTGCGCTGCCCGCCTTGTATAATTCCACCTTTCCGTTGTACAGGTCTATCTTGCAAAGCTCCAGCGTTGCAAAGCTTTCGTCGGAGGATTTTACCATCAGCGACATATTGATTATGCCGAGCCCTGCCTCTATCCCGACGCCCGCCTGAAGCAGACGGATAAGCATACCGCAGGCAAAGGAGGAATCCACTCTTGCACGGCTTCCGGTACCCATGCCGTCCGACAATACAACGTAAGCGGTGCCGTTGCTGTCTATAAAGCTCTCGTAATAATCTCCGCAGGCCGCGCCCTCTTCCCTGCTTATCTGGCAAATTTCAACATCAAGGAAATACGTCGTTTTAGTGAACATGCTGAGCTTATAGCTGCCGCCCACTCCCGCGAACACCGGCAAATCGAACCTGCTGCGCAAAGCCAGGCTCATCGCTTCGCACAATTCCTGTTTTGAGCAGAAAAAGCCCTTGCCGGAATATGCCTCTACCGACATTCTGCCGTGTTCTCCAACATTCACGCTCACGGCGCTTAAGTCCTCACAGCCGAGATTTTTCAGCACCTCGCCCGCGATTTTGTTAAGTCTTACGTCGCCTTCTCCTATATCTATCTCGCCGGAAAGCTGCTCAAGCAGATTCTCCGTTGCCGCAAGCTGTACCGTCAGCACCGCCCGCATACGGGCGACGCGGCGTTTTTCCGCTTCGCAGGAGGTATAAGAGTTATAAAAATCCTTTAGCCGGCCGCATAGCTGCTGCTTATTCGGGCAGCGCTCGGCAAGCTCGCCGGTAAACTGCTCTTCGGTGATCTCCCCGCCGTTTTTCAGCTGCTTTACCATTTTGGAGAACATAGCTGCGCTTTTGCCGTATTCATGTCCCCAGCACCGCATATTAAAACGGCACTGAGAGCACACCTCGTTGCATGCGGAATCATATACCCAACTGATATCACGCTTGTCCCGCTGCTCAAGCCGCTCTGCGGTAAGGTCTACGGTACGGCGCACCTCGTCCACCGCAGCTTTTGCGAATTTAAGTCTGCGGGAAAATAACGCACGCACCGAATTTTCGTTATATTCATAATTCAGCATTTGCTGCTCCGGATCGCACCAGGACGCGGGCAGCAGCAGAAATACCGCCGCCGACATAAACATGTCCGCAGTCAGCGCGAGATTTTCGTCATTCATGCCGAAAAGCATTATTATCAGCGTCGAACAAAGCACATACGCACCCGCGCCGCCCAGCTTTTTACCGTCGGAAAAGCTCTTCCCTACCGCCGCCGCACAGCACATGACCGCGGCGGCGCAGCCGTACTGCGGCATGACCGACGCTATGCCGATACCCGCAGCCGCCGCGCACAGGCAGCCCGCTCCGATATTATAACGCATCGCGGTAAGCAGGACCGCAGCGCCGCTTACTATTATACCGAAATTGAAAACATTAAACGAATAATAGGACAATACGCTCGCCGCTATACCTACAAAGCACAGCACACTTATAAGGCTCAGAGGGCTGTTTTTCACAATGAGCGCGGCGGTCTCTCTTTGCTTTACCAGCCGTTTCACGTTAAGGAATACTAACGTGCCTGCTCCCGCGATAAGCCCCAGCGCAAAGCATATCAGTATGTCATGCACGCCGTTTGCGGTGATAAAATCGGCGGTAAAGACCGAACAGGCGGAAGTCACCGCGCATATCCAGTCAGCGGCGCGGGACTTTATTCTGTAGGTTATAAGGCGCACCGCCATGACCGACATCAGCGAGGAGCATACGGTGACGAACTCGGCAAATCTTCCGGTGACAAGATAGCCGAACACACTGCCGATAAACGCTCCTATGCAGTCTATCCCGTTCATTGACGCGGTAAACGACGCAGAGAACGGCGACGGCCGGGACATCACGGTACTCATTCCGATAAGCAGCGCTACACCCGCCACTGCCACATGGCGCGCAGCGTCCATTCCGTGCTTTTCGGCAGACAAAAAAGCCTCTCTTGCCAAAGCTCATCTTCCTTTCTGTAGGTCATGTCTGTATTCTACAGCAAAGTAAGCGTGAATTTTGTCAAACAGAGGCTTTATTCCTATAATCTTTCGCCTTTTTATCCGTTTATTTTTTAAGCTGCTCTACAATACGATAAAGAGTTACAAAATTATCCATGGTAAGCTCCTCCGCGCGGGCGGTGGGCTTAAGTCCGCTTTCACTCATCAAGTCGGAAAGTATCTCTTTATTTATCCCGAAATATCCCGCCAACGGATTTATAAGCTGCTTTCTTCTTTGAGAAAACGCCTGTCTTACGCAGGAGAAAAACAGCTTTTCATCGTCAACATCATACAAAGGGGTTTCGTGCGGCTCAAGACGTATCACCGCGCTGTCCACCTTGGGAGCGGGCATAAATGAACCGGGGCTTACGTTGAACAGCTTTTTGGGGGAGGAATAATAGTTCACCGCTATCGTCAGCGCCGAGCTGTTCCTTGTTCCGGGCGCAGCACAGATACGCTGCGCCGCTTCAAGCTGTACCATTACTGTTATCGATCTTATCGGCAGCCGTTCTTCAAGCAGCTTCATTATAACGGGAGAGGTGATATAATACGGCAGATTGGCACAGACCGAGGTTTCCATTCCGGGAAATTTATCGGCTATCAGTTGTTTCAGGTCGGTCTGCATAACATCGGCGAAGATGACCTCGACGTTATCGTATTCCGCCAGCGTTTCTTTTAGAATAGGCTGCAAAGTATGGTCTATCTCCAGCGCCACTACCTTTTTAGCGCGCTTAGCAAGCTCGCAGGTCAGCACTCCTATCCCGGTACCTATCTCGATAACTCCGCTGTCGGGCGTTATCCCGCTTTTTTCGGCTATCCTCGGACAAACGGTAGGATTTATCAGAAAATTCTGCCCCAGCGATTTGGTAAAGGAAAAACCGTATTTATTAAACAGCGACTTTATCTGTCCTATATCGGTAAGCGTCATTTTTTATCTCCCGGCTCAGCGATAGCCTCCAGCACCTTGAACGCCTGCTTGAGATTTGCCGCGCCGTAAATGCTGATACCGTAGTTTTCGGACTTGTCCAGTTCTTTAAGCGACGCTTTCGGCACGATACATTTTCCGAAGCCCATGCGCGCGGCTTCTCTCACGCGCTGTCTTATATGCGAAACGGCACGCAGCTCTCCCCCGAGCCCGACCTCGCCGAACACCGCGACGTCCTCACCTATGACCTTATCACACAGCCCGGAATACAACGCCAGCGCCACCGCAAGGTCGCTTGCAGGCTCGTCTATTTTCAGTCCGCCGATTATGTTTATATAAACGTCAAACGCGCCGAAAGCAAAGCCCGCGCGCTTTTCCAATACGGCAAGCAAAACGCACAGCCGGTTATAATCAAAGCCCGCCGACACTCTCCTCGGCGCGGAAAATCCGCTCTTTGCCACTAACGCCTGAACCTCTGCCAATATAGGGCGGCTGCCCTCCATAGTGCAGAGAATAGTAATGCCGCTGACTCCTGCGGGTCTGCCGGACAAAAGCATAGCGGAGGGATTTTCGACCTCATACAATCCCTTGTCCCGCATTTCAAAAACGCCTATCTCATTTGTAGAGCCGAAACGGTTTTTCGCCGCGCGAAGTATCCGATATGAGAGCTGTTTATCTCCCTCAAAGTACAATACCGTGTCCACGATATGCTCCAAAACCTTCGGACCTGCGATACCGCCGTCCTTATTGACGTGTCCGACAAGGAAAACGGAAATGTCCAGCGCCTTAGCCGCGCGCATAAAGGCGTTGGTACATTCTCTGACCTGAACAAGGCTGCCCGGCACGCTTTGGATATCGGACAGCTGCATTGTCTGTATCGAGTCTATTATCATAACGCTCGGCTTTTCGGTGCGCATAGCTTCTATTATCGCATCACAGTCGGTGCAGGAGGAAATATACAGTCCCGGCGCATTTACTCCGAGGCGGTCGGCGCGCAGCTTTATCTGCCGCTCGCTTTCCTCTCCCGAAACATACATAACTCGCTGATCGGCCGCAAGCGTATTGCATATCTGAAGCAGCAGCGTGGATTTTCCTATACCGGGGTCGCCGCCCAGCAGTACCAGCGAACCTCTCACCAGCCCGCCGCCAAGCACTCTGTCAAGCTCGTTCATGCCGGTCTTACAGCGCGTTTCCTCCGGAAAATCCACGCCGTCTATCCTACTCATGGTCATTTTAGCGGCGGTGTGAACAGCGTTGCCGGAACGTTTTTCGCTTATCGTTTCCTCCAGCGTTCCCCATGAGCCGCAGGCATAGCAGCGGCCGTTCCACTTGGGATATTCCTGCCCGCATTGCGAACATATATATACGGTTTTAGTCTTAGGCATTGTACTTCCTCATTTTTATATTATTTTGCAGAAACGGTCTGCATATAGCGGACTATGCCGTTGTATATCATAAACGCGACGCGGCGCTGGTACTGCGGATCGGACAGCTTTGCCGCGTCGTCCGGGTTGGAAAGAAATCCGCATTCAATAAGTACCGCAGGATTTGAAGTGTTCTTGAATAAAAACAGCTCGCTGTCCATCAGCTTTGTAGTTCGGTCGTTTTCCGGCTGAAGAGCATGAAAATTATCCTGCATTATCTGCGCTAAAAGCTGATTGTCGGGATTGTTTTCATTATAGAATATCTGCGCGCCGAAATATTCCGGCTGAGTAAACTGGTTCTGATGTATGGACAGGAAAATACTGTCCTTCTGCCCCTCGATTATCTTTAGGCGGTTTTCCATGTCGGATACTTTTTTATTTCTGAGCCCCTCTGTGCCGGAGTCGTATATCGCCTTATCGGCATCACGAGTCAGCACGACGTTGAAGCCGCCCAGCGTCAGCATATCCCTCAGATCTTTTACTATCGCAAGATTGATGTCCTTTTCCGTTTCGCCGTTTATACCGACGCAGCCGCCGTCCTCACCGCCGTGTCCGGCGTCCAGCACGACCGTTTTACGCTCGGTGACATTACCGCCGGAAACCGCCACCGCAAGCCGTGAAAAATCGGAGCTTACCGCGATCACGACAAAGCAGCCCAACAATACCAGTACCGCCGGTATTCTTGTCTTTTTAAGCAGCTTTTTGTCAGGCAGCTTATTTTTGAGCTTATCAAAGAATAAACGTTTCATATCATATCCCGTCCTTTTTTGGAATTACTCAATAATATGAAACGTTCGGACAAAATATGTCCGAGCTAAAACGGCGCTGCGATTTATTTATACATTATCTTATCCGAATCAAACTTCTGTGTATATCCGAAATAATAACCGAAATGCGTCGCCACCGGTATCAGCGAATAGCACAGCATGAATATGAACGGCAGCACAATATTCATCTGCTCTATCGTGTTGCCCTCCTTGCCGTCTGGTATCAACATCAGCGAAAGCGCATATACCAAGCCGTCCGCAAAGCGATAATAAGGCAGGATATCCATATCCAAAAACAGGAAAGTGCCGGTCAGCTTATTTATCAGCAGCAATACCGACGGAATAAACATGACCAGCGTCAGTATTATGCCTATCTTAAGCCACTTATAGCTGTCGGGCGGCTCCGCCTTATGCAGCCGCACGAAATTCTGTTCGCGGTCGCCGTCTTTATATCCCACCGTGAACATCAGCGAGTAGAATATAATAAACGCAAGTATCACCACTACCACCTTGATAATATCCATTCCTATAAAAGGCGCTGTAGACAAGGTCATTATAGTACAAAGCACGTTGCCCAGCAGCATATATAAAAATCCTATCAGCAGCAGCTTTATAAATGATTTTCTGCCCGGTGTTCCGAATTGCTCCATAACCTATCCCTCCTTATTGCTTTTTCTCGTTTATCACGTTATTATTAAGAATATTCTGCATTACCTCGCGCGCCTGTGAATTTTTCTCAAGCGCCTTATCGCTGTAGCTTATCATGTTGGGCGATTCTTTCTTCACGCCCATCACCAATATCTCCGGCGCGGAGTTTTCGTAGTTTGCCGCAGCCGCAAGCGGGGTATCCTTGAATTTTACGGTATACGTACCGGACAAGCTCTCGTTTCCGGTGACCTCTGCGAGATCGGTAAACAGACTGTTGAAACGCTCCTTATTTTCCGCGTCGCTGAGTTCGGGATCAGTGTATATGTTAGTATCACATATAATCATCTGAGCTATGCCGCTGTCAATCTCGCCGAAAAATTTAGCATTATTCACGGTAATGTAGTATGAATCCGGCGTATCTTTGGTAAGGTCGATATAGTACACCTCGACATGGACATTGCCGTTTTTGTCAAAATCCGGGCAATATTGCTCCAGCGCAAGCTCTATATCCATCGTCTTGCGGTACAGCTCCGGCGTATTCTCCACGTTGGAGGTGACTAACAACACACGCATGTCCGCCGCCTCTTTAGCTAATAACTGATACGTCAAAAACGAACCCACCGCGATAAAGAACACCGCCACAATGATATACCACTTATTGTGATACCAGAAATTGCCGAGCTTGGCAAGCCCTTTCAGCTCTTCTTTCTCGTGCGGCTTATCTACCTCTATTATCTCGCTGTCTTCTATAAGCCCCTGCTTCAATTTAAGCAGTTCTCTTTTTTCTTGATTTTCCGTTGCCAAATTTATATCCCCTTTTAACTGTTTTTAACTTCCTTATTATGAATAATATTATCGACAAACTCAACGGCGTTCTGCTCGTTCTCGTCGTTGGTATTTTTGACCGCTATATAAATTTCCTGAGAAAAAATTTTAAGCTCTTTTCCGATAGGAGAAGCGGAAAATTCCAGCATATAGCCCTCCGCTCCTATCTCTGACAGATCGGCGAAATATTCTTCTTCCCCGGCGGCCGTCATATCGGCGCTCATTTGTTCGATATCCTCTTTTTTGCCTATGAATATCTGTGAAGTGCCGTTTTCTATCTCCTCATATTTTTCTATAAACCCGAGAGCTGGGTCGTCGGGCGCCTGCGTGACCGTTACGACATATTGTCCATCGCCGTTAAAATCCGGACAGTATCGCGGCAGATTGCTTTCTAACAGTCTGCGGGTGGTGGAGGAATACCAACTGAGCGAATAGATACCTATATCCGGCTTCGGCTTGAAGTAAAAGAACGCCGCTATCACGGCAGCGACCGCTATAACTAACACCCCGACGATAAGTATCACCTTATGATACCACAGCCAGTTTTTCGTTTTCTCTCCGGCGTTTTGCGGCATTTGCACGTCATAGCCGTCTTCCGGCACGGTATCGCTTTTTTCTATAAGCCCTTGTTTGAGCTTTAACAGCTCGCGCTTGTCATTATCCTGTGACATTATTTCCTCCCTGCGACCGCGGCAGATATTTTTAATATATTCAGGTTTTATTAAAGCCTTATCGTTTGCAAAAATATTTCCCGCTGTTTTAACGGACAAAACATTTTATCTAAATAATTTTACCACAAATCGGCAGATGTGTCAACAGTAAACGGCCCAGAGGCATTGCCCCGCTCCGCAAGTTGCGTCAACAATTTGTTTCCCGACTTGAAAACCTATTAAATATATGTTATTATAGTAATATGAAGCAATAGGGGGAATAAGTCTGAAAAATAAATTTTCCGGACTTTGCGTTTGATAAAACTTGAAAGGAGAGATGCTTGCTTTGCAAGCATGGAAATAAGTATGAAAATATCAACTAAAGGCAGATACGCGCTGAGAATGATGATAGATCTTGCTCAGCATAGAGGCAAAGGATTCATCGCGCTTAAAGACATAGCCGAACGTCAGGGCATCTCAAAAAAATATCTTGAACAGATCGTTCCGATGTTCAGCAAGACCAATCACCTGAAAACGAACCGAGGCTTTCAGGGCGGATATCAGTTAGCAAAATCTCCCGACAAATACACGGTCGGCGAGATACTGCGTCTGACAGAGGGCAATCTTGCTCCGGTGGCTTGCCTTGAAAACGATCCTGTAGAATGCGAGCGCAGCGAGGAATGTCTTACCCTGCCTATCTGGAAAGGACTGCAAAAAGTGATAGACGATTATCTTGATAAAATCACATTACAGGACATTTTAGACGGAAAATAAATATTAAAGCGCTGCTTTTTGCAGTGCTTCAGCCTGTCGAAAAACCTCCCTGCGGTCGGATTTTTCGACAAGCTGACCAAAAAATGAGCAAGTATGTGCTGACATACTTGCTCATTTTTGCCGCTCTGCGAGCGGCACTTATCACTAATGAGGGTGAAAACCCTGATGGTTTTCCCCAACTGTCCGCCGAACGGCGGCAGTATATACTCACTCTTTCCTTCCGGCTTTTAAGAACTTTTTCTACAGCCTAAAGCGCTGCTTTTTGCAGTGCTTTTTTATATTAGACGATCCGTTTTGAATACTATTGCATTATTACTAAAACAAGCATTGCATTTTTAGTAAATACCGACAAATTTATCAGTATTTTTATTAAAAAATTATTTTATGTATTCCATATAAAACGGTAATGTGATACAATAATGTTAGAGAACATATTCAAATAAATTACAGTTTGTTTTTCAATGGGAGGTATGAACAATAAAATATATGCTTTGAAATCAGTCTGACGTTTTATCAGCATGTTCAGACAGTTACCAAAAAATTCAACAAATCAAAAAAATCAAGCAACAATTTATCAGGAAAGAAAATTAAGGAGTATAATATGAAGATCTACAAAAAATTTTTTCCATCTCTTATCGCATGCTTGCTGCTTACCTCCTGTGCGAATGTTTCGGAAAATTCCGAACCGATCGAGGACATATTTTCCGCAAGCGAAGAAAACTTTCTGACATCAGACTCGCAGGGTAATACAGCAATAGAACAATATCAAACAGGAGGCTGGTCGCACACAATAAACGACAACAAGCCTGTTGTATATGACGGAAAACCCGTTACGGTAAAAGTGTCTATCACTATGCAGGAGGAGAATTTGATCGACTGGACGGCGGGCATTTGCTGCAACATCAACGGCGTTTATCAAAAGCTGTCCGGTTGCGGACAAGATGACGTGACGATGGTGATCATTGATGGGCTTGCCCCGGGCGAGACCCGCGAGGTAGAGCTTACTTTCGACCCGATGGTACGCGAGGAGGACGTAAACAAAGATCAGGTCAAGATGTCGTTTTTTACCTGCCAGAATCCAGATTACACAGCAAGCGAGGACTGGCCCAGCTTTGGATATGTTCGTACTCTCAACTGGTCGCTTCCGGATTCTATTGAGTTTAAGGCTAAACCCAAGACGGCGTCGCCCGTTATCTCCGATGAATATACCGAAGAGCTTATTACAGATGAGACTATCAAAAAGCATTTCGCACAAACGTCATATGATCCTGAAAAGTCATATATAAACGCCTATCAGGAGGACGGACCTAACGGACCGCTTGAGCTTTCGGCAGATGGCAGTCTGTCATTCGACTTCCAGATGATAAATCCAGAACCGGGTACATATATGGTTTCGGTTTTGAATAACAATCAGCTTGCCACTTTTAACGGCGGAAAAGAATATGCTGAGGTCACGGTAAAAAAGGAGCATCTGTATTCGATACCGATAAGCCTTGACGAGGCACAGCGAGGCGACGTCATCAACTGTGTCGCCGTTAAGAAGAATTATACCGGCATGAACACTATGGCCGTTGAATCCGACCGTGCGCGGCTGGTAGTAAAAAACGGCTTTAAGCTAAGCGCGGAAGAGTCTGCCTCCATTCCGGAAACCGCCGCACCGGAAAACAGCGAGCCGGAAATCAGCAAACCGGAAAACAGCGAGCCGGAAATCAGCAAACCGGAAATCAGCAAACCGGAAAACACCGATCCCGGCGCTCTTCCGATCCTTCAGAGCTGCCGTTTGTTCGGATATTATGAGCAGGACGGTTCCCGTATAGCGTTGCTTTCAGACGTCTTTGGCGATGATATGTATTTTTACGACGCCGACAAGGAAAAGGTGATCAAAAAGGTCAATGCGTGGGATATAGGAAAGTGCAACTTTTACGGAATGTTCTGGACCTATGATCCGTCTACCGGAGGGAGAAAGGAGCTTGAATATATAGAAAACGAAAGCGTCGGATATGACGACATGCAGATAACAGATAAGTATTTTATCGTTCCGGACGCCGCGCATGATTATCTTGTATATGACCATGATTTTAAGCTTGTAAAAAAGATCACAAACAAAGAAGAGCATGTTGAATTTTATTTTACCGATGACGATAAGCATATCGTTAAAAAGCAGATTTCACCCGGTCAGAACGGCGAACTCAATATATTCACCAAGCTCTATATATCCGACCTTGACGGCAAAAACAGCAAAGAGCTGTGCAAGCTTCCGGAAAATATGAATATCGGCAGCACTTTGAAATACACAGCCATTCGGGACGGTATGTTGTATTCGCTTATGGAGGACAATTCCGCGCTTAACAGCAAATATACTCCGACAGCCATCGATCTTTCCACCGGCGAGATAATAACCGCCGACTTTACCGTTGAAACTGCCGGCACAGGCTCGCAGGGAATATACTGTGCGAAAGACTACGTTTTATACGTTACCGGTAATGTCGTCATGGACAATAACGACTCCGGCGCTATAACTATATTTGATAAAAAGCAAAATAAGTTCCGTCAGATAAAGACCGCTAATATAAACGAATCCCACAGCTGTACGATCACTCCGGACGGCAGTAAAATAATCGCGGTTTCCCCAAAATTTGATCTGTCCGAAAAGCAAACGGCAGACACCACTATAAGGATATACGATACCGCGACGGGTGAGAATGTCAACACCGTTGACAACGTGCCCGATCTTATAGAAGCGGCGATAGTATGCGGCAATGAAAAGCTGATGCTTCCCGGAGAAAGAGAAAATTCCGTATATGATATAGGATAAAGTGCTAAAGTAAAAAGCCTGTATTTTCCGCTTGGAGATATTGATATGAAACTGTTTATTTACGAGCTGAAGAAAAACGTTTTCAGAGTGTCGCTGCTGATATTGTTCGGTGCGTTTTTGCTGCTCGACCTCTATAAGTTGTTTGAAAATCTTAAGGTCACCTACCGCACAGATTATAATGAGCTGATGCAGACCGGACAGATAGATAAAAACGGGATATACGAGGAATTCGGAGGTGAAATAACTCCCGAAAGCATACAAAAGATCCTTGATTACCATGCCTATATGAACGGTATCATTTCCGGCGGGGATTATGATACCAAAAACCCGAGTGACGAATTTTATACAGGGTACGCTTTCAGCGATTGGACAGATATAACAAGGCTTGAAGAAAGCGTGCGCGACGTATATCTGTATCCCAACGATATTTTAGCGCTGCGCCAAAGAGCCGATGAGTGCATAGAATTTTATACCGGTAAAAACAATTACGAGAGAAATAAAAACCTGCTGATAAAGTCATTGTATTACGGCAGGAATATACCTGTCTATGATGCCTATGAAGAATATTCTCTGTACTTCGATTATGAATTTTCCTCGCTGCTTATTATTCTGATGATAATTTTTGCTTTTGCTCCGACGTTCGTAAAGGAGAAAAGCACCGGCTCAGACAGAATAATAAACTCCTGCCGCAGGTCGGGCGCGGTATTCTGGGCAAAGCATTGTACGATGTACCTGTTTATTTTCGCGGCAGCGTTAATATTTTCATTGTTTGATTTGATATTCTACGGCCTATTATACGGATTTGACAGTGCGGAGCAGCCGCTGTATGCTATGGCGGACTTTCGATATACGCCGTTTGCCGTAACGATAGGCGGCGGTTTGCTGCTGTCGTTTTTCGGAAAGCTGGCGGCGTATCTGTTCGTCGGAGAGGTAGTCATGCTTATTTCCACCGTAGGTAAAAACACCGGCGGTTGTGTAGCGGGGAGCTTGGCGGTGATAATGGGACTTATTCTGCTGAGTGAGCATATACCGAGCTGTCTTTCGCCGATAAATCTTGTGAACCTTAAAAATCAGATATCGGAATTTTCGGCGGTGAGGATATTTGATATTCCCGTACCTTCGCCGATATTTACATTTGCCCTGACTTTGCTTATAACAGCCGCCTTACATATCCTATGCTATATCAGGACGGCAAAAAAGGCAAGGAGGGCTGCGGCATGAGAGTATTTTTATATGAACTTAAAAAAATATTTATAAAGCAGTACGGACTTATTATCATGCTGCTGATAATAGCGGCTGCCGTCTTTTCCCTGCCGGAAAGCATGGTGCAAAGCTATGGCTTTGACACCTCCGATCAGCGTGCGCGTTATCTTGACATGATAAAGCCGCTTACGGGTACTCTTACTCAAGAAAACGAGAAAGTGATAATATCCGAGTATGAACGGCTGCTTGAGGGACGATCTGCCGAGGAGGATATCTTCGCGCGGTTCAAGCAGGGAGAAATCAACGACGAGCAGCTGCAAAATCAGCTTGCTCCCTATAAAGACGTGCTTGATAATGAAGCGGTGATAACGTCGGTATTTGAAAAGTACCAATACGTCGCCGAAGACCGCGAAAACCGCATGCTGCTCCCCACGAGCCATGTTCCGGTCATGGAGCAGGACGGCGTAAATTATTTCTTTTTGCTCGGCGTGGCGTTTTGCGGCGCGTTTGCGATCATGACGGAGCTTACCGGTAAAAAGGATATGATACTTAAAACCACTCCCAACGGTCAGCAAAAGACGACCCTTTCAAAGCTCGCGGTAATGGCGGTTTTTATTTTAACGACAAGCGCCGTATTGACGGTGATAGACCTTATAAAGCTGTCCGCGCAGCTTCCCGCCGAATATTGGGGATTCAGCCTTTGCTCGTTGGAAAGATATTCCGCAACGGAGTATAAAATAAGTATAATCGGCGCATTTGCCGTTGTGCAGACACTAAGACCGATAGGATATATGCTTATATGCGTGCTTGCGATGATGACCGCGCACTTTTCAAAAAATTATGTCGCGGCGGTGTTCCCTTACGCGGCGCTGCCCATTGCGGCGGATTATCTTGCCGAGCTTGACAGTCAGGCGTATTTCCTGCCGACGGGACTTCTGAAAGGCTACGGATATTTTTTTGGAAATATAGTTGAGGACAACTGGCGATTTGACGGCGACCCGCCGACCGTTTTTCACGGAATATCGCCGGGATATTTTACGGGTATCATAATCTTTTCCGCTATCGTTATAGTGATATGCGGCGCGATCCTCACCCTGTCCGGCAAAAACCGCCTTATAAAGAAAAAAGTGACAGGGATCGCCGTGCTGCCTTTTATAGCGCTGCTGCTTACCTCCTGCGGCAGCACGGAGCAAATATACACAGAATACGGCGGATACAGCCGGTATGCAGATCAGGAAGAAATATGCGAAAACAGCCGGTATATTTTCACCAACGAATACGCAGACGAGCAGAGCGAATCGGCGGCGTCAAAGCTGTATATCACCGATAAGCAGACAGGCAGTAAGGAAAATATACCTTTCCCCTGCTTTGAAGAAGAGCCTATGATAAGCGATATGTGCGCGACAGAAGATAATTTATATATACTGGATTTTTCATCGGACGAAATACTCCGCCTCAGGCTGGCGGATATGAGCTTTGAAACAGTTTACTCCAACCGTCGTGAAACGACTAAATCCGCGCTTGGTCTTACCGTCGATTACGACGATAACGAGCCGGAGCTGCATATAAATGACCTTTTCGTAACAAACGGGCGGCTGCATATTTTTGCTGACGGTAAAATATTTGCTATGACTTCTTTCAAAAATTTTGAGTGTGTGATAGACGAATCCACCGAGGAATATCAATATGACAGCAGTCATATATTTTACGTCAACTCCGACAGAGAACTCAAGGTATACGATACGGCGAAACGAACCGTCTGCCGTCCGACGGAAAAACACATCGGCATAGGCACACTGAAAAGCGACGCGGAAAATATTTACTACAGCTCAGGCAACGAGGATTATGTTATGAGCAAAAGCGATTTGAAAGAAAGCGCTGCGGCAGCACTTTCAGCAGAAGATTAGGGATTTTAAGGCATTTGCGTCTACTGCCTTTTTGAAAAACGTAGTACAATTAGAATACAGTTCGGTTAGATTTTTCAATGGTCTGACAAAAAAAGCCGTCAGGTACACAGCATACCTGACGGTTTTTAACGTTTTATAAAATTCAAAGTGACAAAGCTCGATCCGACGTATACCAATAATTGCGGTATACTATTTCGGTGATGCGCGCCGCGCATTCGCCGTCGGACAGCGGGTTTTTGACAAGCTCATCATAAGCGTAGAGCATTTCGAGCGACGCTGTATCGGAATAAAATCTGTTCCCGAAAATATCGTCCGCGATAAACACATAGCGGTATTGATTTTGCAGTGTAGGGTTTATTAAATCTCCGACAACACCTCGCAAATATCGCAATTAATGCAAATACTGCGCTTGGCTATTTCATCAGGCGCATACGCCTCGCCGTAATTCAGACAGGCGTATACGGCTTTCGGATCTTGCTTTGTCATTCTCCAGAACGGAAATTTGATGATAGCGGGCGTGTTGTAGCCGACTCCGAGCTCCAAAAACAAAACGTGTTGACCGTCATGTTCTCGCAAAAATTTCTCGTAACGCCTTGCCGCAGCGTGCCAGCCCTCGTCCTCAACAAATTTATCGTCGCTGCGCAGATTCATCGTCATGGGTTTTCCGCACTTAGGACATTTTGGGATAAGCTCGGTCGGTATCTTCATATCCTTTTGAAATTTAACCATATCTTTGATAATCGTTTCATTGTCATAAGTTGCTTTGTGGCACGGCTCGGAGCATTGAAACAGCCCGTAATCCCCCTGCGTATAGAAAAGCCTTGACTTATCAAAGCCCGCCTTTTGGAATTGATGGTCGACATTCGTGGTAATTACAAAATAATCTTTGTCCTTTACAAGCTCGAAAAGCCGTTTATATGTGCCGTTGTCAACGTCCATATAGCGGTTGATATAGATATACCGCGACCAGTACGCCCAGAATTCCACCGGCGTTTCAAACGGGAAAAAGCCGCCGGAATACATATCCCGAAAGCCGTATTTCTCCGCAAAATCGCTGAAATATTTTTCAAATCTTTCGTTGCTGTAGGTAAATCCCGCCGCCGTGGAAAGTCCCGCGCCTGCGCCTATTACTATCGCTTCGGCGGTGTCGATCTCTCTTTTAAGACGGTCTATCTCCGCCGAGTGATCGCCTGTAAAGTTCGTAGTCCCTTTCTGAGAAAACATTGAATATCACCTCTATATCATGAGCTTTCAGAAAATCCCTTACCGTGCCGACCGCGATCTTGGCCGCCTCTTTTTGCGGAAAGCCGAATACTCCCGTTGAAATGCAGCAAAATGCGATACTTTTGATATTGTTTTCGACAGCGATCTCAAGGCAGCTTTTATAGCAGCTTTCAAGTGATCGGCAATGCTCCGCCGTGAGTTCTCCCTGCACGATAGGACCTACCGTGTGTATCACATATTCGCACGGCAGATTATAGGCGGGCGTAATTTTTGCCATGCCTGTGGGTTCTTCGTGACCCTGCGCCTGCATTATCTCGCTGCATTTATACCGCAAACGCACTCCCGCAAAGGTGTGGATACAATTGTCGATACAACTGTGACAAGGCTGCCAGCAGCCGGTCATTCCGGAATTTGCGGCGTTGACTATCGCCTCGCATTTAAGCGTAGTAATATCGCCTTTCCAAAGATAAATTTTATCCTCCACCGGCATCAGATCGGCGATATCCGTAATTCCCCTGCTTTTAGTAAGTTCCGTGAGAAATTCATCCTCGGCTTTCAGAAAATCCTCATTCGCTTTCACGGCAGGACGGATATTCACAAGGCTTCTGTAAAGCCGAAATTTATCGTTTTCATCTTCGGGAATTTTGATTCTGCCGATATCGTTTCTTTCCGAAAGAAGATAGTTTGTTAAAAAATCAAGTTTGCTGTTCATGCGTTTGTTTCCTCATGGCTGTGAAATGTCCCCCTGCCGTTTTAGAGGCAGGAAATTTCGCTTTTATCCATTCTTTCTAATAAATCGATCATATCATGCCATTCATGAATATGAAGATGTTCGCACTTTGGAATGCGTTCAGCCGAGCGGTCTTTGTACTCTCTGTCGGTTTTATTATCGTACCAAACGGGATATATGCCGACCTGCGACGCACCCTCGATATCCGCTTGCGGATTATCCCCGCAGTACCATACTTCGTCGGCCCGCAGCCCGGCTTTCCGTAAAGCAATATCAAATAAAATGCGATTGGGCTTTCGAACAATATAATCACTGGAAGTCATAACAAATTCAAATTGATTCATCGGCAACAGTCTGTTTAGCCGCTCTGCCAAAGCATCGCTCGACCATAGCAGATTACTGATTACCGCGCTTCTTATACCATTCTTATTGATGAAATCAAGCATGATATCCGCTTCCGGCATAATAGCACCCATAGAAGCACCGTTCCAAAAAACTTTTTCCATTTCAAGCGGTGTCAGAGAAAATTCGATTCCTAAATACTCATATAACACTTTATCACCTATCTGACCGCCAATATCGTACCCGATTTTACGGACATTTTCGATGTGCTCTCCGAAAATCAGCTCTGCCGCTTTTCTGACATCATCCAACGTACAGTGATCAGGATTTTTCGTGGCATACTTTAAAAGTTCAGCATTTCCTCTGTCAGTATCCCAACCGGGTTCATACAGAAGCGTATGCCCATTATCGAATAGAATCATTTTTGGATATCTCAATAAAATCACCTCATTAAATTTCGTTATCGGTCAAAATAATAATACCATAAAAGCAGGAATAAATCAACCGCTGCCGATCACCTCTCAAACATATAAAGGAAAAACCGAACAGCTAAAAATACTGTTCGGTAAAAAAATTATTAAGTATGACTGGCGTGAGCCGTTTATTTATCTAAGAATTTGCAAAAGCCCGGGGTTATTCTCTCCAAGGCAGCTTGACGTCCGGCGTTTCAAGCTCCATCACGTCCTGAAGTTCATAAGCGATGCCGTTCTCATCAAGCTCTTTCAAAAACGCGTTGACAAATATCGGATCGGAAAAAGGCTGAGTGAAATCAAGGGTGAATCTGCCGCCTACAGCGGATATTTCGATAACGATAGTTCCGCCCGTGCCGCGTGTCCATATTCTGAAGTCGCGGATGTACTTTTCCGCTGCCGGATAGTTCATTTTGCCTATGTAGCTTACCGTTGCCGAAGTGAAGTCTTTTGTCATTTCGTCTATCATTCCTGCGGCGGCGATACGCTCATCGTCCGACTTTCCGGATATGATCATCTGAGTAAGACCGTTCTGATTTGCCAGACCTCCCAGCACCATTTCCTCCGTTGTCTGGGCAAATACCATCTTGCGGTAAGATGCCGCCTGCTGATCCAAAGGCAAAGCCCTTATATTTTCATCATATTCAAGAAAAGCGGCTCCCACAAGGTTCTGATGTGCAAGCGGCGCTTTCAAAATATTGCGCTGATTGACTGCAACGGTGATACGTATCACGTCGGGGTCGTTCGGGAACAAGCGATACAGTGCGCGGCTCAGCAAAAGAGAGACCATGGTGGACGGGCTGCCGTTATTTTTAACATTGAACTGCATAAACTCGCTCTCCGAAAGCGCGATACTGTAAAAATAATGTCAAGAAGTTGAAGATAACTTTGTAAAATTTTATGCGGCAGAAGCATTTTCATATTTTTTCAAAAAACCGATAGACAAAACTGTCGTTTTGTGGTACAATAATATAGAATATAGATCATACAATGTGAACATAAGAAAAGGCGATGAAATGGACGAAAAAATAATAATGGATCTGCACAACCATTCCGCTCTGTCACCGGACGGTAAGAACGAGCCGGAAGAAATGGTGCGCCGGGCCGTTGAGCTTGGGATCGAGTATTACTCGCTCACCGATCATTTGGAGATAAACAAGTTTTACGACGAGGAATATCCGTATGAAGAACCGGTAAAGCGAGCATCTTTGATAATTCCCCCACTGATAGAAAAATACAGCGGAAAAATAAAAATGAGCTACGGTGTGGAGCTGGGACAGCCCTTGCAGGATATGCCGCTGACAAACCGCATGCTGTCAAGCTACAAATACGATTTTATCATAGGCTCGCTCCATATGTGCAACGGTTGGGAGGATTTTTACCTGCTCGACTACACGAAGGTAAGCGCAGATATGCTGATGGGTCTGTATTTTGAAGAGCTTTTAGAAATGGCGCGTTGGGGAGAATTTGACGTGCTGGGACATCTTACATATCCTTTAAGATATATTACCGGCGAATCGGGAATAGCGATAGATATGGAAAAATATCTTCCTATAATAAAGGAGATATTCTCGACGCTGATAAAAAACGGCATGGGTATAGAGATAAACACCAGCGGTCTGCGTCAAAAGATAGGAAAAGCGCTGCCGGACGAATACTATGTTTCCATTTATCGGCAGCTTGGAGGAAAAATACTTACAATAGGCTCCGACGCACACTGCACCGAAGACCTCGGCAAGGGTGTTGCGGAGTGTATCAAAATGGCAAAGCGGGCGGGATTTGACAGCCTTGCCTTCTATAAAAACAGAAAACCCGAATTTATCAAAATATAAAGGAGCAAAGCTATGACTGACAAAGAGCAAATAATAAACATTCTGCGGCAGGACGCACGAATTTCAAACGAGAAGATCGCCGTAATGCTGAATATCACCGTCGATGAGGCGGCGAAAATGATAAGCGAGCTTGAGGACGAGGGCATAATCATCGGCTACACCGCGATAACGAACGACGAAAAGATGGACAAAAACTTTGTCTGCGCGCTGATAGACGTTAAAGTTTCTCCCCAGGTAAGCTGTGGCTATGACGGCGTTGCCATGAAAATAGCGGCATACCGCGAGGTGTCCTCGGTCTATCTGATGAGCGGCGGATACGACCTGTCGGTGACGATAAAGGGCAGAAATCTGCGCGAGGTAGCTATGTTCGTTACCGAGCGATTAGCTCCGCTGGACGGCGTAATAAGCACTACCACGCACTTTATTCTTCACAGATATAAAGAGAAAGATAAAATGTTCACAAGAAACACAGATGAAAGGAGTCTTGTTTCTCCGTGATGGATTACAGTAATATTTTATCAAAAAAGGTGCAGGCGTTGGAGTTTTCCGGTATAAGAAAATTCTTTGATATCGCCGCATCGGTAAAGGACGTTATCTCGCTTTCCGTGGGCGAACCGGATTTCAAAAGTCCGTGGGAGGTCAGAAAGGAAGCGGTAAGGATACTCGAACAAGGCAGGACCTCATATACCGCGAACGCCGGTCTTGCGGAGCTGAGGCAGGCTATTTCCGATTATCTGTATAAAAGAAGCGCGATAAGATACGACGCCTCGGAGCAGATAATCGTAACGGTCGGTGGCTCGGAGGCTATAGACCTGTCTTTGCGCGCGCTGATAGATACCGGCGACGAGGTGCTTATCCCGCAGCCGAGCTTTGTATGCTATGCTCCTATAGTAAAGCTGGTAAACGGGGTCGCTGTTCCTATCGAAACTAAAGCCGAGGATAATTTCAAGCTGACCGCAAAGGCGCTCAAAGAGCATATCACGCCGAAAACAAAGGCGTTGGTACTGCCTTTCCCGAACAATCCGACCGGCGCCGTTATGCGTAAGAACGATCTTGAAGAGATAGCGGCGGTGCTGAGAGATACAAATATAATAGTTATCTCCGACGAGATATACAGCGAGCTTACCTACGGAAATGAAAGGCATATCTCCATATCCCAGATAGACGGAATGGAAGAACGCACGGTCGTTATAAACGGTTTTTCAAAGGCGTTTGCCATGACCGGCTGGAGGCTTGGCTTTGCCGCGGCTCCCAAAGAGATAATACTGCAAATGCTGAAAATACATCAGTATGCTATAATGTCCTCCCCTACCGTGAGTCAGTTTGCGGCGATAACCGCGCTTAACGAGTGTGAAAAGGATATAGAATATATGCGCGGCGAATATGATATGAGAAGACGGCTGATAGTAGACGGTGTCAGGGAGCTTGGGCTGGAATGCTTTGAACCGGAGGGCGCGTTTTACATATTCCCATCCATAAAAAGCACCGGCATGACCTCTCAGGAATTTTGCGAAAAGCTGGTGCAGACGCACAAGGTGGCGGTAGTTCCGGGCGACGCGTTCGGTCCGTGCGGAGAAGGATACATAAGGATATCTTACGCCTATTCGCTGGAGCATATCATGACCGCATTAGAGCGCATGAGGCAGTTTCTTAAGGATATAGGAGCATGAACACCGTAACCGCACAGAGCTTTGCAAAGCTGAACCTTTTTCTGGATATCACCGGCATTATGCCTAACGGATACCATTATATCAATAATATTATCCAAAGCGTAAGCCTGTCCGACACGGTGACGGTTTCGGCGGAAAAGTCAGAGCAATTTTCCTGTGAGATAAGCTGCGACCTGCCGGAAATTCCGACAGACAGCCGTAATACAGCGTACAAAGCCGCGAAAATTTTTTCTGAAATTTCCGGTATAAACGCTAAGATAGGCATTTCTATCGCAAAGCGCATTCCTGTAATGGGCGGAATGGGCGGCTCGTCGGTGGACGCGTCCGCCGTTATATGCGCACTTAATCACCTGCTTTGCACCGGGTATTCCTCAAAAAAGCTGTGCGAAATAGGCGAAAAGGTCGGCGCAGACGTGGGACTGTGCCTGCTGGGCGGAACAGTGATATATGATGGCAAATACCGAAAAGCCGATATCCCGGGAGAATGCTGGTTTGTTTGTGTTCAGCCGGACTTCAAATGTGAAACGGCAAAAGCATATTCGCTTTATGACAGCTCCGATATCCCCGCAAATAACGGCTTTGAGGATTTTTGCTGCAAGCTGGAGCAAGGCGGGATACTAAGCGTTTGCAAGGATATATATAATATATTTACCCTGCTCCATAACGACAGCAGAATAGATCGTATAAAGCGCGAGCTTATCGATCAAGGCGCGATAAACGCCGAGCTTACCGGCAGCGGAAGCGTGGTATTCGGGGTGTTTGACAGCGCGGTAAAGGCAAATCTTGCCTGCGCGAAGATGTCCTCGGCTTATAACAGAGTGTTCGTCTGCCGTCCGGTAAACGATGGAGTGCTTTTGTACTGACAAATCGCTCTTGAATTTTCATGGAAAATATAGTATAATTTAATAAACACGGGCTTTTTGATTCAACAGCGTATCTTTACCGATATGCGGAAAGGAAATACCATGATAGATATAAAGACTCACCTCGGCACAGTAACTTATTCCAAGCAATTTTTCTATTCCCTTATAGGCGGTACCGTGACTGAATGCTTTGGCGTTGTGGATATGAACGCCGGAGATGTCAAGCAGAATTTTATTGAAAAAGTACCGATACCGTTTATTAAAAAGCTGGCGTCAAAGACGGTGCTTTCCGAAAAGGGCGTTACCGTAAGATATAAAAACAACAAGCTGTATATAGACCTGCATATCTCGGTAATGTACGGCGTAAATGTTTCCACTATCGTGAAAAGCATAGTTCACAAGGTGAGATTCGTTTTAGAGGACGAAACGGGACTGAACGTGGATAAGATCAACGTTTTTGTTGACTCGGTGAAGATATAATCGGTTTACGATATGGTCTTACAGCAATTGATACAGAAAGAGAAATAATTGAAAATTTGCCTTTGCGGCGTAAACTGCCGTTCGGGGTATATGTTGTGCGGCAGGTATCATCTTGCATTTGCGGAGGTTAAAGTCTGATAGACTTTGCGTTTTGTGCTTTGCTGAGTACGGTCAGCAATTTTGCTTTGCAAAACCGCACAAAACTTGAAAGAGGGAGCTGCTTGCTTTGCAAGCATGGTCATAATAATGTACATAATAGAAAACTATAAGCTTATGGCCGAACGCTTTGAAGGTCAATACGGCGATGTTCATCGTTTTTTAACAACGTTTGCCGACAGCGGGGTCAACGAACACTTTCACTGGGGACGTTTTGATTGGATGATGACTCATCCGTGTCTTGACAGGGAAAATATCTCACGGATAGCTATATTTAGGGACGGGAACAGCAAAATCGCGGGTCTCGCGCTGTTTGATACTTCTTATGAGGATAGGTGGTACCTACTGCACGCCGATTCAAATCAAGAGCTTTTCAGTCAAATGGTTGAATACATAATCGACGTTGACGGGAACGAAGCAATCGTCCATGCAAACGAATCGGATAAGCCGCTTTGTGATTTCCTTGCAAGCAAAGGATTTGTGGGACAGCATTCCGAAAGCGTTTTAGAGCTCCCGCTTAACGATAAAAGGCTTAATGATACCCTGCCGGACGGTTTCAAAATGGTTTATGAGCCGGATGAATACAAGTGGCGGCAGGTTATCCGGCGCGGCTTTGGCGATGACGGTGAGCCGGAAGCGCCGGACGAAGAAACTGCAAAGGCGCAAATGCGTCTAAATGATGATGCGTATATAAAGGTTTTCGCGGAAAAAGGCGGCATATATGCGGCGCATTGCGGCGTGTGGTATGACGGCGGCGAAACTGCCTATATAGAGCCGGTGGCAACGGTTCCCGAACACCGAAAAAAAGGGCTCGGCAAGGCGGTAGTATATGGAGTGCTGAATATCGCGGCAGGGCGAGGCGCAAAGAGGGCGATCGTTTT
Source organism: uncultured Ruminiclostridium sp. (assembly GCA_947624435.1). Taxonomy (GTDB): domain Bacteria; phylum Bacillota; class Clostridia; order Oscillospirales; family Ruminococcaceae; genus Ruminiclostridium_E. The sequence goes on along the minus strand of CANQKE010000001.1, from coordinate 18,296 downwards.
ATCGGAGCAGGAGTTTTACTTTCGTATCGGAATGACGGTATCTTCCAAAGTGAGAATCTGGACTTTGGCGTAAAAAGATAAGGTCTTTTTGAAACTCCGGACTGAATAGGGTTATTTATGTTTGCATTAAAATTGCAAAGAATATACAATAAAAATTACAGGAGAGAAAAATCAGATGATAAGCGGCAAAATGCTCAGAGACGCTGTGATTTCCGGCGCAAACAACATTCAGAACAACCGTGAAAAGGTGGACGAGTTAAACGTGTTTCCGGTTCCGGACGGCGACACCGGTACAAACATGTCTATGACGATAAAGAACGCTCTGCCGGAGCTTACGGCTATGAGCGACAGCGTAACAGCGGAGGAGGTAGCTAAAACCGCCGCCGGCGCAATGCTCAGAGGTGCTAGGGGCAACTCCGGCGTTATACTTTCACTGCTGTTCAGAGGCTTGTCAAAGGGCCTTGCCGGAAAGAAAGAGGTCAGCGTAAAAGAATACTGTGACGCAATGAAGCTTGGCGTCAACGCCGCATATAAATCCGTTATGAAGCCTACCGAAGGAACAATGCTCACTGTCGCAAGGGTAGCTCAGGAGACAGCGTCGAAATCCGATACCGAGGACTTCGGTGAATTTTTCGATATACTGCTGGATGCCGCAAAAGACACGCTGGACAAAACTCCGGATATGCTGCCGGTACTTAAAAAGGCGGGCGTTGTAGACGCGGGAGGTATGGGCTATTATATCATACTGTCCGGCATGGCGTCCGTTATCAAAAACGGAATTATTATCGAGGCGCTTTTGGAAAAGACAAAAAACGATACCGTTATAGCTTCCGCCGCGGGCACGGCAGAAGCGGAGATAGAATATACCTACTGCACGGAATTTATTGTAAATAAAAAGGATTCTTCCGTTGACGGGATAAAGTTGCGCGCCTTTTTGGAATCCATCGGTGACAGCGTTGTTGTGGTCGATGATGAAAATATAATAAAGGTCCACTGTCATACCGAGCATCCCGGCAAAGCGCTGGAGGAAGGTATACTTTACGGTACGCTCAGCAAGCTGAAAATAGAAAACATGAAAGAGCAGCACAAGAGCGAGGTCAACAAGGCGCAGATGAAGCGCGAGCAGCGGCTGGCTCCCGCAAAGCCGGAAAAGGAATTCGGTTTTGTGGCGGTATGCTCCGGCAGCGGACTTGAGGCGCTGTTCAAAGATTTAGGAACGGATATAATCGTGCGCGGCGGTCAGACGATGAATCCCTCCACCGAGGACATTCTGGAAGCGATAAACGCTACTCCCGCAAACAATATATTCGTACTGCCGAACAATAAAAATATTATCATGGCGGCGGAACAGGCGGTAAAGCTCACCGACCGTAACGTTACCGTGCTCCAGACCAGAACGATCCCGCAGGGTATCTCCGCTATGCTTGCGTTTGATGAGACTGCCGATTTTGCCCAAAACGGCGTTGAAATGACCGCAGCATTTGATAAAGTAGGCTCCGGCTCGATAACCTTTGCCGTGCGCGACAGCGACTTTGAGGGCAAGGATATCAAAAAGGGCGAGATACTCGCTATGGAAAACGGCAAGCTGTCATTTGTAGAGCGTGACGTTACCAAGGCGCTGATAAAGCTTACAAGAAAGCTCATCAAATCCGGTTCGTCCTATATAACGGTCATCTACGGCAGCGACGTGACGGACGAGACCGCGCAGGCGGCTTTTGAGCAGCTGCGCTCAAAAATCAGCGACGACATTGAAATAGTTCTGGTAAACGGCGGCCAACCGGTTTATTACTATCTTATTTCGGTAGAATAATATGACAAACGATCCTAAAACCACCGATGTATGCTATGTCAAGGGCGTAGGAGAAACCAGAGCAAAGCAGCTTAATAAGCTCGGCATAAAAACCGTAAGCGACCTTGTTACGCATTACCCGCGCGGTTATATAGATTTTAACAACATTTCCTCCATTGCCGACGCTCCGCAGGACGAATACTGCGTAGTAAAAGCAAGAGTTTTGAACAAGCTCTCCCCTTATTACGGGAATATCGCTGTTTACCGTGCGTTAGTCAGCGACGACACCGGAGAAATGATCATCGTTTTCTTTAATACGAAATATTCCTTTCAGCGGCTGAAAACCGGAGAGGAATATTGTTTTTACGGAAAAGCCGGCGGAAATATCCTGCGGCGGGAAATGAACTCCCCGATATTCATTGAAGCGGATCGGCAGAAATTTCTTATGCCGCGTTACAGCCTTACGCAGGGCATATCGCATAATATGATATCGAATTATATCAGAAACGCCCTTAATGTCTATTCGTTTCCGGAGCATTTCAGCGAGGGCTTTCTGTCCGAATATCATCTTATGGACTATAACGACGCGCTGAAAAAAATACATTTTCCCGCCAGCGCCGAGGAACATCAGCACGCAAAACGCAGATTGGCTTTTGACGAGTTGTTCTTGCTGCAATTGGGGCTCAAATCAATGAAGAACCGCAAAAAGGTCCTGACCGGAGCAAAGATGGCAAACAAGGATATCAAGGCGTTCTATTCTTCCCTGCCGTTTGAGCTGACCGGCGCGCAAAAGCGTTCTATACGGGAATGTATCAAAGATATGCAGGGCGATGCTCCGATGAGCAGGCTTTTGCAGGGCGATGTAGGTTCTGGAAAAACGGCAGTTGCCGCAGCGGCATGCTATTTTGCCTATCTTAACGGTATGCAGTCCACGCTTATGGCTCCTACCGAGATACTCGCGGCACAGCATTATGACACGCTGTGCGGATTTCTTGAACCGCTCGGAGTGAAAATTGCTCTGCTGACCGGTTCGGAGGCTCCGGCTAAGAAAAAAGCCGTTCGCAAAGCGATCGCGGACGGTGAGATACATTTGGCGATAGGAACACAGACGCTGATACAAAAAAACACCGTTTTTGCAAATCTCGGCTTAGTTATCGCGGACGAACAGCACCGCTTCGGCGTTGAACAGCGTGCGGCTTTATCCGCAAAGGGAGAAAACCCGCACACGCTGATAATGTCTGCAACTCCTATACCGAGAACGTTGGGCATGATAATTTACGGAGACCTGGATATTTCCACTCTGGACGAAATGCCGAAAGGCAGACTTCCCGTCAGAACATACGGAGTAGACAGCAGCTATCATGAGCGGCTGTATAAATTCATTTTGAAATATGCGCAGAACGGCTTTCAGTCTTATATAGTCTGTCCCCTTGTAGAGGAAGGGATAAGCGAGAAAGCAAGCGCGGTGAATTATATCGAAAAGTTACAGCATACCTGCCTTAAAGACGTTCCTACCGGACTGCTGCACGGCAAGCTGAGAGCCTCCGAAAAAGACGAGGTAATGCGAAAATTCAAAGACGGTGAGCTTATGCTGCTGGTATCCACCACCGTTATCGAGGTCGGCGTCGACGTACCGAACGCCGTCGTGATGATGATAGAAAACGCCGAGCAGTTCGGGCTGTCGCAGCTCCACCAGCTGCGCGGAAGAGTAGGCCGCGGCAGCGAGCAGGCGCACTGCGTTTTAGTCACCGACAACAAGAGCGAATTTACTAAGGCGAGAATAGATACAATGGTGCGCACCTGCGACGGGTTCGAGATAGCGAACGAGGATCTTAAGCTGCGCGGGCCGGGCGACTTTTTCGGCAGCAGACAACACGGTCTGCCCCCTCTTAAAATAACCGATATAGGTTCTGACCTTGAGCTGTTGGAAGAAACGCGGCAAGCGGCAGACAAAGTGCTGGCAAGCGATCCGCTGCTTTGCAGCCCCGATAATACCGGACTTAAGAGAATGGTGGCAGAGCTGTTCGACGATTGTTATGACGCATGATCCGCAAAAAGGAGTTTTGATATGAACGACATTGAAAGATGGCGGCTGCCGCGATTTTTCTCTACCGATATAAGCGGAGATAAAATATATGTAAATCCCGATGATTCAAAGCATATCGTTTCCGTACTGAGAATGAGGCAGGGCGATAAAGCCGTTATATGCGACTGCGCCGGTACCGATCATCTGTGTGCGCTGGATTCGGCCGCGCCGCGTGAAAACGCCTGCTTTGAGATACTGGAAAGCCGGAAAAACACTGCCGAGCCGGATATCGAGGTCACGCTTTATCAGGCAATGCCGAAGTCCGACAAGCTGGAATTTATAGTTCAAAAGGCTGTCGAGCTTGGTGCAGCGCGCATAGTACCGTTCCTTTCAAAGCGCTGTGTTTCTCGTCCGGACGAAAAAAGCGCCGAAAAAAAGCTGGTTCGTCTGAAAAGGATAGCTTACGAGGCGGCAAAGCAGTGCGGACGCGGAAAGGTCCCGGAAGTCTGCCCCATGACCGATTTTGACAAAGCGGTATCCGGAATATCCGAGGAAGAAAACGCCGTGATGTTTTATGAGTGCGGCGGCGTAAAATTCAACACGCTTTCGTTTACCTCAAAGAAAATATCGGTGTTCATCGGAAGCGAGGGCGGGTTTGAACCGCAGGAGGCGGAGCTCGCCTCTTCGCACGGAATAACACTGGTTTCCCTGGGAGAACGTATACTTAGGTGTGAAACAGCACCTGTAACCGCGCTCTCTTTATTGATGAATGTCACAGGAAATTTATAAAAAATTTGTTAAAAATGCTTAATATTCATAAATACACTTGCAATCGGAAAGAATATTTTGTATAATAGTAATAGCGATTCGGTGCAAGCACCGTTTGGATAACGGCACAGCCGCAAAGGAAGGATGGAAAAACATGAAGGCATTTACCGGTTTTGCAATAGGAGCGCTCGCAGTTATAGGAGCGGCAGCAGCAGCGGGAATATATTTGAAGAAGAAAACCGAAAAGGAGGACGAGTACGAAAAATTCGAGGATATCATGGACAGCGAAGACGATTTCGACGCTTTCTTTGATGAAGACGACGAGGTACTCGACGACAAAGCGGAAGATATAGCTGAAGCTGTAGAGGAAAAGGCGGAGGACGCTGCCGAAGCAGTAAAGGACGCGGTTTCCGATATAGCTGATGAGATCAAGGACGTTACCGAATAACATCGACAAGCCCCCTTTTATGGGGGTTTTGTTATTAGTGTCTGCCGCGCGGCAATACGTAAAAATACAGAATATATCAAAACGACGCAGCGTTTTTTCGCTGCGTCGTTTTTTACGGTAAATAATATCATTCAAATTTTGTCATAACGCTCTTATAAGCGGGACGGATTATCTTGCCGGCGCCGACCAGTTCTTCTATCCGGTGAGCGCTCCATCCGGCAATTCTCGCTATCGCGAACAGCGGGGTGAAAAGCTCCTGCGGTATGCCCAACATTTCATACACAAAGCCGCTGTAAAAATCAACGTTAGGACTTACGCCTTTGAAAATATGGCGCTTTTCGGCGATAAGCTCAGGCCCCAGCTCCTCGATATCAAGATACAATTGCAGTTCCTTCTCCCTGCCCTTAGCCTTAGCGAGGCGGGTAACGTAAGCTTTCAGCACCTTTTCTCTCGGGTCGGAAATACTGTATACCGCATGCCCCAGTCCGTAAATCAAGCCCTTACGGTCAAACGCCTGTTTGTCAAGTATTTTTGAAAGATACGCACGAAGCTCATCCCTGTCCGACGTGTCGGAAACATTATCACGGATATTGCGTATCATATCCATGACTTTTATATTCGCTCCGCCGTGACGAGGACCTTTAAGCGACGACATCGCCGCCGCCATGGTGGAATAAGTGTCCGAGCCGGACGACGTTATCACGCGGGAGGTAAACGTTGAGTTATTGCCGCCGCCGTGTTCCATATGCAGCATTAGCGCAACGTCCAGCACCTTTGCCTCAAGTTTGGTGTACTTACCGTCGGGACGAAGCATTGAAAGGAAATTTTCCGCTGTGGAAAGCAAGGGCTTCGGTCTGTGGATATACATGCTGCCGTAATTTGTATAGTGATTGTAAGCGTGGTATCCGTATACCGCCAGCATAGGAAATACCGACAGCAAGAACAGGCACTGCCTGATAGAATCGGCCAGCACGCCGGAATTGGTAGTTTTATCATAAGACGCAAGAGTAAGAATACTCCTTGTCATGGAATTCATTATGTCCTGCGTTGACGCCTTCATTATAACGTCTCTGGTAAAGGCGTTCGGCAGCCTGCGGCAGGAGGCGAGAATATGCTTAAACTCCTCCAGCTCGTCGGTGTCCGGCATTTCTCCGAAAATAAGCAGATACGCAGTTTTTTCAAAACCGTATTCATCGTCGCCCAACGAGGATATCAATGTTGATATGTTGTAGCCTCTGTACCAAAGCTGCCCGTCTATAGGGATACGCTTTCCGTCCTCTTCCTTGAACGAAACCACATCGGATATAGTGGTAAGACCTGTCAGCACGCCCTTTCCGTTAAGGTCGCGCAAACCGCGGTTGACTCCATAATCCACAAAAAGCTGATCCGGTATCGTGTCATGCTCGACACACAGCGGCTCTTTCTTTGAAATATAAGAATAGATGTTTTCGTAAGTCATAAAATACTCCCTTTCTTAACCCGACGGTTACTTGGTCGGACGGTCGTTTACGGCAAAATTCAGTTTCTTTTGCAGACGCACATATTCCTTTGCGTCCTCTTCTCCTAATTTTGACAGAATATCGGACAGATAACGCAGCAGTTCCTCTCTTCTCCTTTCGATAAACTCCCTGCCCTTATCGGCGATCTGCACGGTGGTGAGCCGGCTGTCGCGGCTGTCGTGCACACGCGTGATATATCCGTCCTTTTCCAATGTTTTAAGCAGCACAGCTACCCGTGCGGTACTTACTACGAGTTCATCGCTCAGATCTTTAGGGTAAGCTCTGCCGCCGTGCTCTTCAAGAAAATCCAATATCGCCGTCTCACCTTTCAGCAAATGTGATATCGTCCTGTCACGACTTATCCGCGGACGGCTGTTGCGCTCCTTAAGAAGCTCCTGTGCAAGGCTGTAATAATCCATAGCCAAAACTCCTAATAAAAATAGCTATTTTTGTTAGTTATTTTAGTATAACACAAGATGTGAAGAAAGTCAAGAAAAAAGCTATATTTATCTTAGAAAAATATTACAACGGAAATAAGAGTGAATTTACAGCCTATTTTCTTTGGCTTTCGGTGGAATTTTTGCCAAAAAAACAACAACAGACTCCGAAGCTGCTGCTCCGGAGTCCGGTATCATATTCTGTTTTAATTATCCGTAATCTGCGGATATGAAGTAATCAGTACATTGGAGTATACCTCACAATTTATTTGCAGTCTTTTTGCTGCATCGGGGTTCTCTTATCCGAATCCCCTCTCTGCTGAAACTTCACTGAACATTTCAATCACCCTACCTTTACAACATCGGGTAGTGTATATAAACGCTCTCGCGGTAAAGTGCAGAATATCTGCTGTTTTTAATATCTGATGATCGAATTATCCTTCACATTGTCCGCCGTGCTCTCTATCGGGTAAATCCCGTCTTTGAAATTCTTTGTAAATGCCGTTTGAGCAAGTTACAAGCTTATTTCCTCTTTTGTGTCGGAGTCCCGACGGACTTTGATCCGGATACTGTATCCTGTGCCATCGGACTCGCCTCCTTGCCGACATATATTTGTATACAGTTTCCGTATTATATACATTAGAGCATCCTGTACTTTATTAGAGTAAAGAGTAATCACCAAGCCGTCTGCTCTGTCTGGGGGTCTTATCTTTCCCTTGACTATATGATATCATATAAAAAGGCAAAAGTCAATAACAAAGTTGAATTTTTTTGTACAAAATCACCAACCGATTTTTATACGAAATCACCAATGTTACACGAGTTACACGGCAGCTCGCAATAAAGCGGAATAATCCGCATTATAATACACAAAATACCTCTTGACAAAACCCTCTTTTTCGTGTAGAATAGTAACCAAAGAACAGATACTAAATATACTGATAAGGAGGCTGATCCTGATATGTCTGAGATCGAAAAAAACATGAGCGAGGACGATCTTGACTATGAGCTTATCGACCTTGAGGACGAAGACGGAAACACGGTCACCTTTGAAATATTTTACCGTCTGGAATTAGACGGCGCGCAGTATTATGCGCTTACCCCATATTCCGAGGATGAAAATCCCGATACAGACGACGATGAGATATTTTTCCTTAAGGAAATGGAAAGCGACGGCGAAAAGTATCTTGATACCATTGATAACGATGATGAATATCAGCGTGTCGCCAACGCGTTCTTTGAGCTTTTCTCGGAGATGTTCGACTACGAGGAGAACGAATAATAAATTTACTGCCTTGTGCGTTTAAGTATGAATGTATATGATCCAACAAATATTTATAGGGATTTCGCCTCCGGGTGCGGATTGCAGACCTCCCGCTTTTGCGGACGAAGGGAGCGTGAACCATTCGGGAGAAATTAACCCACCGTACTGTTGTGCGGGTTTTATCTTCATACCACGGCAAGGTGGTTCTAAAAACGATCAGGCTGTCGCTTTTGCGGCAGCCTGTTATTTTTATACATAAAAAACGCCGTTTTATCGAACACTACCGATAAGGGTGATTTTTATGAAATTAAAAAACGATGAGATACTCGGCGGGCTGTGCGGATTTCTGAACGGGCTTTTCGGCTCAGGCGGCGGGATAATTGCGGTTCCCTGCCTTGAAAAAAGCGGTATGGAAGCGAAAAAAGCTCACGCTTCATCGGTAGCGCTTATCTTCATGCTGAGTTTGTTCACGACCGCGCTGTATTATGTACAAGGCAGGCTTGATCTCGGCTTAGCTTTGGAATATATACCGTGGGGTCTCGCCGGAGCCGCCGCGGGCGCAGTTATGCTCAAAAAAGCGCCGAACTCCCTGCTGCGCAGAATATTCGGAACAGTTATATTGATAAGCGCGGTAAGGATATTGCTTTCATGAATATTATAATAGGTCTGCTGACCGGCGCCGCGGCGTCAATGGGACTTGGCGGAGGATTTATCTTTCTGGTATATCTTTCGGCATTTACAAATACCCCGCAGGCTATAGCGCAGGGTGCAAATCTGTTGTTTTTTCTGCCTATCGCGCTGCTGTCGCTGATAATACATGCCAAAAACAAGCTCATCGACCGGGAAAAGGTAAAAAAATTCGGCTTTTACGGACTTATAGGCGCAGCGGTCGGAAGTATAGCGGGCATATATATCGAAGCTGCGCTGCTTAAAAAATTGTTTGCCGTGCTGCTTATTATTGTCGGGATAAAAGAAATTTTTCATAAAAAATCGCCGGACAGCGAAAAATCACCCTAAAAGCCGTCCGGCCTTTAGGGTGGGTCAAAAATTTACGAGCGAATTTACTTCTTCCCTTTTATCTTATCTCGGTAATCCTTTGCCTGCTGCTCCAGCTTGTTATCGCCGAAATGATAGTACACTCTATCCTTTATCGCGTCGGGCAAATACTGCTGTTCTACATAATGATTCGGGAAGTTATGCGGATAAAGATAATGCTGCCCCTTTACCGCCGCGCCCTCTCCGTCATAATGGACGTTTTGCAGGTGGCGGGGAAAATCACCGGTATTGCCCTTTTCAACGTCGGCAAGCGCCTCGGATATCGCCATTACCGCGCTATTCGACTTAGGAGATGTGCAGAGCAGAATGACCGCCTCGGCAAGCGGTATTTTAGCCTCCGGAAGTCCCAGCTGCAAAGCGCTGTCAACACAGGCTTTAACTATAGGAACAGCCATAGGGTACGCAAGTCCGATATCCTCGCTTGCAGTAACCAGTAATCTGCGGCAAAGTGAGGTGATATCACCCGCTGCTATCAGCCTTGCCATATAATGCAGCGCGGCATTTTCGTCCGAGCCGCGGATAGATTTCTGGAACGCCGACAAAATATCATAATGCTTATCGCCGTCACGGTCATAGCTCATACTGCTTTTCTGAGTAAGCAGCTTTGCGGTTTCCATTGTGACGGTGTTATTTTCGCAGGATAAAGCGCAAAGCTCCACGGTGTTTACCGCCTTTCGGACGTCTCCGCCGCAGCCATACGCAATATGCTCTATAACGTCATCGCCGACCGAAAACTCGCAGCCCAGCTCTTCCCCCATGATCCTAAAGGCACGGCGCACCGCAGGTCCTATCTCCTTTGCCGTCACCGGCTTGAACTCGAATACGGTGCATCTCGATAAAACCGCATTATATACATAAAAATACGGGTTCTCGGTGGTAGACGCAATAAGCGTGATATCCCCGTTTTCAAGATACTCCAGCAACGTCTGCTGCTGCTTTTTATTGAGATACTGTATCTCGTCTAAAAACAGCAGTATACCGTTTGCCGCGCTGAATGTGCCGAGGTTTGCGACGATATCCTTTATATCCGAGGTCGAAGCCTGAGTGCCGTTGAGCCGGTACAAGCTCATGCTGGTCTGCTTAGCGATAATATTGGCGACCGTGGTCTTTCCGACGCCGGAGGTGCCGTAAAATATCATATTGGGTATCTGCCCCTTGGTGATTATATTGTACAGCGGCTTTCCCTTAGCTAAAATATGGCTTTGTCCCACCACATCCTCAAGAGCGGATGGGCGGATACGGTCAGCTAACGGCATTTTCTCAGTCCTTTCCTAAAAATCTCCTTATATGAACGGCAAGAAAACTTTTATCTTATATTCTTGTGCTTTTCAAGCAGCGTGCTTATCTTCTTGTGCGGGTCTATGACCTTTCCGGTGGAAACGTCGTGATTCAGCGCCATAATAAGGTATGCGATATACTTTGATACGTCAACGTCGCAGAACCATTCTCTCGAAAGAAGCTCCGGAGTGCGGTAGGTCAGATTCGTGCCGAACACATAATCTATCATGCCGTCCTTATGCGCCTGGTCGAATTTTTCAAGGCCGTTAGTAAACAACGGATATGTAGCGTAAGTGATTATTCTTCTTGCCTTACGCTTTTTAAGCTCTACCGCGATATCCAGCATGGATTCGCCGGAGGAAATAATATCATCGGCAACGAACACGTCCTTGCCCTCTACCGAATTGCCCAGATACTCATGCGCGACTATCGGATTTCTGCCGTTTACCACCTGCGAATAATCGCGGCGCTTGTAAAACATGCCCATCTCCACCTCAAGCACCGAGGCATAGTACATATTTCTGTTCAAAGCGCCCTCGTCGGGACTTACCACCATGAAATTATCCTTATTTATCGACAGGTCCTTGATATTGTTGAACATTGCTTTGAGCACCTGATAAGTCGGGATAACATTGTCAAATCCCATAAGCGGGATAGCGTTGCATACTCTCGGATCATGCGCGTCAAAGGTTATGATATTGGCCACGCCCATAGCCTCTAATTCCTGAAGCGCTACCGCACAGTCAAGGGATTCGCGGTAATTTCTCCTGTGCTGTCTGCCGCCGTAAAGTATAGGCATTATGACGTTTATCCTGTGCGCCTTTCCGCTTACCGCCTGAATTATACGCTTTAAGTCCTGGAAATGGTCGTCCGGCGACATTGCGTTGTCCATGCCGAACATGTTGTAGGTGCAGCTGTAATTTCCGACGTCCACGATAAGATAAATATCATCGCCCCTGACGGTGCTTTTAAGTATACCCTTTCCGTCGCCGCTGGAAAAACGCGGACACTCATTTCCGATAATAAAATTATCGTACTTATAGCCTGCGTTGTTCGACCACTCTACAAGATAGCTGTTTATCTTTTCCGCCAGCGGCTCGGAACCCCTCAACGCGATCAGCGCGAGCGGAGCGACTCTGTTGGAATTGGTAAATATGATCTCGCTTTCACTTGTTTCTTTTGCCATTTTTATTTCCTCTCTTTATTCAATGTTCATTAATAATTAACGAAAAACTCCCTAAACCAACAAAACGAGGGAATACGTTCTCTCGTTTTGCCTGTATTTTATTCGTATAACGGGTACTTCTTACAAATGCCTGAAACGATCTCTCTGACTTTATCGGCATTGGTATCAAAATCGGACGCGGTGAGATAAATACATTCACCGATGACCTTCATGTCGTCCTCTTTCAAGCCTCTGGTGGTAACGGCAGGAGTACCTATTCTGACGCCGCTTGTGATAAACGGACTTTGCGGGTCGTTCGGTATAGCGTTCTTATTGACGGTAATATACACCTCGTCCAGCTTCTTTTCCAGTTCCTTACCGGTAATGTTGAACGGTTGGAGATCCACCAGCATAAGATGATTGTCCGTACCGCCTGAAACCAGCTTAAAGCCCTTTTGCAAAAGAGTATCGGCTAAAGCGGCGGCGTTCTTCACCGTCTGCTTTGCATACTCGGTAAACTCCGGCTTCAGCGCCTCGCCGAAGCAAACGGCCTTAGCAGCGATGATGTGCATCAGCGGACCGCCCTGCGTGCCGGGGAAAATAGCCTTGTTTATCTTCTTAGCAAGCTCCTCGTCGTTAGTGAGGATAAGTCCTCCTCTAGGCCCTCTGAGCGTCTTATGAGTGGTAGTCGTGACGATGTCGGCATAAGGTACCGGCGACATGTGCATCCCGCCTGCGACCAGTCCGGCAATATGCGCCATATCCACCATCAGGTACGCGCCGACGCTCTTTGCTATCTGCGCCATCTTTTCAAAATCTATCGCTCTGGGATATGCGCTTGCGCCGGCTACTATCAGCTTAGGCTTATGCTCCTTGGCAAGCGCCGCAACAGCGTCATAGTCTATCATTCCGGTGTTTTCATCAAGTCCGTATGAAACGAAATTAAAATACTTACCGGAAATATTTACCGGAGAGCCGTGGGTAAGATGTCCGCCGTGGGCTAAGCTCATTCCAAGTACCGTATCGCCCGGTTCAAGCAGTGCAAAGTATACCGCGGTGTTCGCCTGTGCGCCGGAGTGCGGCTGCACGTTGGCATATTTTGCACCGAACAGCTTGCAGGCGCGTTCAATAGCGATGTTCTCGACTATATCCACAGCCTCGCAGCCGCCGTAATAACGCTTTGCGGGATAACCCTCGGCGTACTTGTTGGTAAGCACGCTGCCCATTGCGGCCATCACTGCGGGAGATACGATGTTCTCGCTGGCAATAAGCTCAAGGTTTCTCCTCTGTCTGGCAAGCTCCTTGCCCATAGCATCGGAGACCTCCGGGTCAACGTTCCCGATAAAGCCGATGCTGTCAATAAGGTCATTATACATTGTATTTCAGTCCCTTTCTCACTTACGTTATACGTTTTGAACGTCAGTGCTTTGCGGTAAAGCCTTCCCAATCCTTGAGGAATCTTTCTATACCGTTATCGGTAAGCGGGTGCTTGAGCATTTGCAGGATAACGTTCATCGGAACGGTAGCGATATCGCAGCCTGCTCTTGCGGCGGCGGTAACATGGATAGGATTACGGATAGAAGCCGCGATTATCTCGGTCTCTATGCCCTGTACGTTGAATATGTCGACTATCTCTTCGATAAGCGCCATGCCTTCCATTCCGATATCGTCAAGTCTGCCGAGGAACGGGCTTACAAAGGTGGCTCCCGCTCTTGCGGCGAGCAAAGCCTGTGCCGCGGAGAAAACAAGTGTAACGTTCGTCTTTATGCCGCGCTTGGTAAGCTCCTTGCAGGCCTTAAGACCTTCCTCGCACATAGGCAGCTTGATAACGATATTCTTATGGATAGCCGCGAGAGGAAGCGCCTCTTCTACCATCTTGTCAGCCTCAAGAGAAATGACCTCGGCCGAAATAGGACCGTCAACGATCTCGGTTATCTCCTTGACTACTTCCTTGAAATCTCTGCCCTCCTTGGCAATAAGCGACGGATTAGTGGTAACTCCGCAGATAACGCCCATATCGTTTGCGCGTTTGATATCCGCTACATTGGCGGTGTCGATAAATAATTTCATTTCCTGCTCCTTTTCGGGTAGTCCCGATAATATATTTTATCGTTTTACCGATAATGTCCTTTGATCATATATCCAGCGCGGCAAGCTCATCATAGTTTGCCTTCATGGCGGGATACAGCTTTTTATAAAGCGCATATACTTTTTCGTACTGTCTGCTGTTTTCCTCTATAGGCTTTTGTATCTTGTCCGGCTTTATCACGGCACGGCAAGCTTCCGGTACGGAGGAATATATGCCCGCGCCCACAGCGGCGAGCAGCGCTACGCCGAGCGCCGGCCCCTCTTTATTAGCCGTGGTCTTTACCTCGCAGCCGTAAAGGTCGGCGAGCATCTGCCGCCACAGCGGTGAAGAGCCTCCGCCTCCGCACGCCATCATATCGCTGACGTCTATTTTCATCTCGCGGATGACCTCTACGCAGTCACGCAGAGAGTAAGAAACTCCCTCCATTACCGCCCTGAGCAGATCCTTTTTCTTGTGCATCGAGGAAAGTCCGACAAACGCGCCCCTTACGTTCGGGTCAAGGTGAGGTGTGCGCTCGCCGTTAAGATACGGCATATACAGCAGCTTATTCGCTCCGATAGGAACGCTATCGGCTTCTTTATCCATCAGATAGTAGGGGTCAACTCCCATGGAAAGCGCGGTTTCCATCTCGCCCCATGCAAAATTGTCACGGAACCATTTGAGCGAAAGCCCCGCCGACTGTGTAACGCCCATGACGTGCCAGCAGCCCGGTACCGCGCAGCAGAAGGTATGCACCCTGCCTTTAAGGTCAATGGAAATGTCTGAGGTATGCGCAAAAACTACGCCGCTTGAACCTATGGTGGTAAACGCCTTGCCGTCCTCTACAACGCCCGTGCCTACCGCTGCGGCGGCGTTATCGCCCGCGCCTCCGACAACGGGAGTACCCTCTTTAAGTCCTGTAGCCTCTGCGACAGCCTTGGTGACCGTACCGGTGATCTCCGGGCTTTCGTATACCTTTGCAAGCAGCGACTTATCTATGCCGAGCTTTTGCAATACCTCATCTGACCAGTCACGCTTGGGGATATCCAGAAGCTGCATGCCGGACGCGTCGGAAACCTCCGTCGCAAACTCTCCGGTGAGCATGAACCTTATATAATCCTTCGGCAGCAGGATATGGCGGCACTTTTCGTAATTTTGCGGCTCATTGTTCTTTACCCACATTATCTTTGCGGCGGTAAAGCCGGTTATAGCGGGATTTGCGGTGATAGCCAGCAATCGGTCGTGACCTACCTTTTCGGTTATCTCGCCTACTTCTTTGGAAGTACGCTGGTCGCACCAGATAATACTGTTTCTGATGACCTTGTTTTCACCGTCCAGCATAACTAATCCGTGCATCTGACCGGAAAGACCTATGCCCTTTATCTCGTCGGCAGGTACTCCGCTTTTTGCCACAACATCGCGTATGCTGTTCACACAGGCATTCCACCAGTCGGCGGGATCCTGCTCCGCGTAACCGTTTTGCGGCGTGTAGAGCGGATACTCATACAACGCGGAAGCGACAGGCGCGCCGTCTTCACTGAAAAGCACGGTTTTTGTGCCGGAGGTACCGATATCAACACCCAACAAGTAAGCCATACTCAAACTACCTCTCATTCTGTTATTATTAAATTTTACGGACGGAGATAAACACCGTCATATCTACTGTAAATTATAATATATTTTGAGAGCGTTTGTCAATAGCAAAATCGGCCGCTTGTCCTGTTTTGCCTTTATACTGGCGGAAAAAATTTTTTCGACTCACCGACATTCCGTATCGGCGTATTCCTTATCTTTACTATCTCCGTCTTCAAAAGAAAGCACCGCTCTTGCAAAGCATACGCATACAACTCCCGCGCAGCCGGCATTCATAAGAACTTTGGCCGTCTGCGTAAAAGTAGCGCCGGTCGTGCAAACGTCATCGAGCAGCAGTACGGTTTTCCCTTTTATATCGCAATATTCATTGACAGCGAAAGCACCGTTCAGGTTTTTCAATCTGTCTGAACGTCCAAGTTGCTTTTGCTGGGCGGTATTTTTGATCTTCTTCACGGCTTTTATTACTTTCAGCCCGCTAAGCTCCGATATTTTACCCGCTATCTTCTCGGTCTGGTTGTAGCCTCTTTCCATACGGCTCTTTTTGCTTATAGGCACCGGGATCACGGCATCAAAATTATCCCGCAGCCCGTATTGGTCAAGCATATCGCAAACAGCTTTCGCCATAAAATCCAGCTTGTCGCCGTCCCAGTCGTTTTTAGCGCCCAGCACTATCTTCTGTGAAACGCTGTTATACTCACAGACATAGTACAGCGGAAAGCCGGAAACGTTGGTTTCACAGTTTTTGTATTCAAAAGTTGAATTACATTCGTCACAGATATATTTTCCGAGAGGGATAAGCTTTTCGCATACAGGACAGCGCGCGGGATACAGTATATCCGCGGCTTTTCTGAAAAAACGCTTTGCGGCAGGTATTACACAGTCGGTGCTTTTCATAAAATAAATGCCTTTCAAAAAAATGTCCGTCAAAAGCCGGTCATATTTCCGATGGATCGAAACGACGAGGTATTGGACATAATAGTAAAATAATGGCTCTGTAATTATTTTACCACATTGTAAAAACGTTTTCAAGTACAAGCTGTTGTTTGAGCTTTGTCATTCTTGACAGGAAGGATAATTTATGATAGTATAATATATAGGATAAATTATCCGGATCTTGATAAAGAAAGGAACCTGCAAAAATGGCAAAGCGCAGAATAGGAATACTTACCAGCGGAGGGGACTGCCCCGGACTCAACGCCACGATACGCGGTGCGGCAAAAGCCTGCTACACCATGTTTGGGGAGGATAATATCGAAATAATCGGTATATCCGACGGATTTCACGGACTTATCCACAATGACTGCCGGCTTATGAAGCCGGAGGATTTTTCCGGTATACTTACGCAAGGCGGCACCATTCTCGGTACTAAGCGCACGCCTTACAAAATGATGCAGGTCATTGAAGAGGATAACATAGATAAAGTCGCCGAGATGAAGTCCACCTATAAAGAGCAGAAATTAGACTGCATACTTACTCTCGGAGGAAACGGCACTCACAAGACCGCTAACCTGCTTTCCGAGGAGGGACTGAACATAATCGGTCTGCCCAAGACCATAGACAACGATATCTGGGGCACCGACGTAACTTTCGGATTTCATACCGCAGTAGATATAGGAACAGAGGTGCTTGACCGTCTGCATACTACCGCTACCTCTCACCGCAGGATAATGGTAATTGAGATAATGGGCAACAAGGCCGGCTGGCTGACGCTTTATTCCGGTATCGCGGGCGGCGCGGATATAATCCTTATACCGGAGATACCCTACAGCATAAACAAGGTCATAGACGCCTGCGAAAAACGCGCCGAATCCGGCAAGAGATTCTCGATAATCGCTGTAGCCGAGGGTGCGATGGACAAGCAGGAAGCGGCGATGAAAAAGAAAGAACGCGCTAAAAAGCGTGCGGAATCTGGCGAGACCACCGTTACCAACCGCATAGCAAAGCAGATAGAAGCCGCTACCGGAGTGGAAACGAGGGCGGTCGTGCCGGGACATATCCTGCGCGGCGGCAGTCCGTCAGCTTATGACCGCGTGCTTGCGACAAAATTCGGCGCGAGAGCCGCTATGCTGATAAAAGAAGAAAAATACGGCTATACCGTAGCTAAAATAGGCAATGACATCACCGAAAACAAGCTGTCCGACGTTACGATGAAAACAAAATTCGTAAAAGAGGACGACGAGCTAGTCATCACCGGAAGAAGCATAGGAGTATCTTTCGGAGACTAAAATGGACTTAAAATTGATCCGTGCCGGCCTAAAAGACGGCGAACGCCTTTGGAAGATGCAGGTCGAAGCCTTTTCGGATATGTATAACAAATATCACGATACTAATACCAGCCCCGCCGCCGAACCGCTGAGCAAAATTATCGAGCGGCTGAAGCAGCCGTTTACATATTATTACTTCATTCAGGTGGACAATGATATTGTAGGCGCTGTAAGAGTGATAGACGACAAAAAATCGGATAGGGCGAAAAAAATATCCCCTATTTTCGTAATGCCGCCCTATCGCAGAAAAGGCATAGCGCTAAAAGCTATCCGAAAAGCAGAGGATATCCACGGCAATTCAAACTGGGAATTAGAAACCGTATTGCAGGAAACCGGAAGCTGCCGCCTGTATGAAAAAGCGGGATACCGTCAGACCGGAAAGATAACCGTGATAAACGACAAAATGACGCTGGTATTATACAAAAAGGATTAAAAGAAAAACTACCGTTTTCTAAACCTGATCGTTTGGAAAACGGTAGTTTTTTTTGGAGGCGCCACCCGGATTTGAACCGGGGATCATGGTGTTGCAGACCAATGCCTTACCACTTGGCTATAGCGCCGTATCTGGAGCGGATTACGAGGCTCGAACTCGCTACCTCCACCTTGGCAAGGTGGCGCTCTACCGGATGAGCTAAATCCGC